>NZ_CASFWU010000116.1 GCF_949298305.1 uncultured Bacteroides sp.
GACTGTCCCAGTAAGGAGTGGGAGTGTTGAAGATCACGTCGTCCTTCTGATGGTCGCCACAACCCCAACCATCGAGAATCATTAAAAGAGCTTTCTTTGCCATAATGTCTAAAGTATTTAAAGTTTGAATCAATGCTGTTTTATCGGGGGCACCACAGATTACGCAGATTGACACAGATTAAAAGCAAAGGGAATCTGTGAGAATCTGTGTAATCTGTGGTACCTTTGAATTCCGCCCGCAAAGTTACAAAAAAAGATGCGTATGTAATGGATTAATCTATGTTAAGTTAGCATGTCGCACACACGTTGTTGGACGGAAATGCCTACCTTTGGGCGCAACAGCGAACCTTTAACCTATTGTTCAACACTCATAGACAACATGAAAACATTGCTATCGTGCCTCCTGCTTCTGCTTTCAGGACTGCTGACGGCACAAACCATCGAGAACCCCACATTCAAGGCACGCAACGGGAGCATCCGCAACATCACCCGCATTGAGCGCACCCCCGAGTACACCAAAGTCTATATTCACGCCATTTTCCGTCCGCACTGGTGGATTATGGAAGATGGAGAAAACTATCTGGAAGATGCCGCCACCGGCAAACGCTACGCACAAACGGGCGCCGAAGGCATCGAACTGAAGAAGGAAACCTTCATGCCCGATTCGGGCCAGATGGACTTCGTACTGCTGTTCGAGCCCCTGCCCAAGGAGACACAGACCATCCACCTGATTGACCCCAACGGCAACGAAAGCAATACTTACGACATCTCGCTGGTGCCCACGGGCTCCAAACGGCCATCGCCCCTGGAACAGGTGGAGGGCAACTGGTTTGCCGACGACGCGCAAGGCAGCTGGACGTATGGCGTCCACGACTCGCTCGTCATCCTGAACAACCGGCTTTACGACCTGACCGACTGCCGCAAGAAGGGCAAACGCATCGTGCTGACTGCCCGCAGCCGCACCGACGGCTCCACCGTCACCCTGCAACTGACACCCCGCAAGGACGGCTCCTGCCTCATTGCCCCCGACGGTGCCGAAACGCGGCGCTACGTCCGCACCCGCCCCGAGACGGCCACCGCCGAAACCGACAAAGGTTATGAGAACTTCTTCCGCCGCGACAGCGTCTGCCTGCAAGGCTACCTGGACGGTTACGACCCGCGGCTGGGCTTCGACAGCGGCATCCTCTATCTGGAGGACGTCATCACCCGGCAGGACTACCCCACCGTGGTGCCCATCAACCCCGACGGAAGTTTCCAATGCACCTTCCTCCTACAACATCCTGTCTGCAAGAGCCTGACGCTGAACAATATCTGGATACCGTTCTATGCCGAACCGGGCGACACCGTCACCCTCTACCTGGACTGGGAGGACATCATGGCCCGCAGCCGTGCGCGCGACAGTTCCTTCCCCTTGCCCCACACCGCCTACATGGGGCAGAGAGCCTACCTGTCATACCTGGCCATGACGCTGAATGACAGCTTCCGATACTCCTACGACAAACTGAGCCAGGCGCAAAAGACGCTGACGCCCGCCCAATTCCAGGAGCAACTGAAGCCCGTCATTGCCCGATGGCAGCAGCAGGCCGACTCGCTCTGCCGCCTTTACGCCCCTTCGCAAAAGGCCGTGTCGCTGATACGCAACCAGAAGGCCATACAGGCAGGAGTCACTTACTTTGAGTACCAACTAAGCCGCGACTACTACGCCCAGCAGGACAGCACCAACCAGGCACTGAAGGTGCAGCCCGATGCCTCCTTCTACGGCTTCCTGAAGGAAATGCCCCTGAACGAACCGTCGGCGTTGGCCAACAGCAACATCAGCATCTTCATCAACCGCTTTGAATTCATGGACCCCCTTTCCGTCGCCTATAAAGAACAGATAACCATCCAAAACGATGATGCCTTTCAGGCCCTGCCCTTAGAAGAAAGACTGCTGAGGCTCCAGTTGAGCTTCTCCGAGAAAAAAGACAGCATCGTCAGCAGCCTGTGCGCCGCGCCCTCCCCATTGCTCTGGCAAATAGCCCGTATGCGTAGCCTGCGCTCCGCGTTGCCCCAGGTGCTGACGCAGCGCCGGTATGCCGAAGCCTTCCTCGGCCAACTGGAAAAGACTGTCACCCATCCCTATTTGCGGGCCACAGCCCGCGAACTGTTGGAAGAGCAGTTCCCCGACACTCCGGCGACGTCGTACCGACTGCCCGAAGGGAAAGCCACGGACATCTTCCGCCGCATCATCGCGCCCCATGCGGGCAAGGTGCTGTTCGTCGACTTCTGGGCCACCACCTGCGGTCCCTGCCGGGGAGGCATACAGGCCACGGCCCCGCTGCGCGAACAATACCGCAACCATCCCGAGTTCCAGTTCGTCTACATCACCAGCGAAGCCGAATCGCCCCTGAAAGACTATACGGAATATGTGGAGAAGCACCTGAAGGGCGAAGCCTGCTACCGCCTGGGAGACACGGACTACAAGTACATGCGCCAGCTCTTCCGCTTCAACGGCATTCCCCACTACGTCGTGGTGGAAAAGGACGGCAGCATCTCTACCGAAGAGGTGGGTGCGCACAACCTGGCCGACTTCCTGAAACGGCGTTTCGAGGCCAGGCAATGACCTGAAACGACACCGCGAAAATCGAAACAAAACCTAAAAAACAAAATCGGAGGCACTGCAAATGCCTCCGATTTCCTATCTTTGCGCCGCAAAAAATAAAATTGAGAACAACAGATATGGACGATTCAAACCCTCGAACGTGCAACAGTATTAATCCCTAACCGCGGACGGAGAACTCCTGCATCGCCAGCCTCCGTGCGCAACCTTAAGAAAGGAGGCTCTGACCGATGAGAAAGTATCTCTACAGCGAAAAAGGCTTCGTGGAGAAGCCTGTGTGGGCGCCCAACTGCTGGGTAAATGTAGAATGCCCCGACAACAACGATTTCCAATTCCTGACCCAAGAACTTAACGTACCCGAATCCTTCCTGGAAGACATCGCCGACTCCGACGAACGTCCCCGCACCGAGACCGAAGGCAACTGGCTGCTCACCATCCTGCGCATCCCCATGCAGAGCAACCAGCCGCAGGTTCCGTTCATCACCGTGCCCATCGGCATCATCACCAACAACGAAATCATCGTCTCCGTCTGCTACCACCACACGCAGCTGATACCCGACTTCATCCAGCACACACGCCGCAAGGGCATCTGCGTGAACAACAAGCTCGACCTCATCCTGCGCCTCATCCACTCCTCGGCCGTCTGGTTCCTGAAGTATCTGAAGCAGATAAACAACGACGTGGCACACGCCGAAAAGGAGCTGGAAAAAAGCATCCGCAACGAAGACCTGCTGCGCCTGATGAAGCTGCAAAAGACGCTGGTCTACTTCGACACCTCCATCCGCGGCAACGAAGTGATGATTGGCCGGCTGAAGAACATCTTCCAGAACAGCGGCCTGCTGGACATGGAACTGCTGGAGGACGCCGTCATCGAACTGCGCCAGGCCTGCAACACGGTGAACATCTACAGCGACATCCTGACGGGCACGATGGACGCCTTCGCCTCCATCATCTCGAACAACGTGAACGACATCATGAAACGCATGACGAGCCTCAGCATCACGCTGATGATTCCCACCGTCATCGCCAGCTTCTACGGCATGAACGTGGACATCCACCTGGACGCCTTCCCCCATGCCTTCCTGTTCATCGTGCTGCTGTCCGTCGCCGCCTCGGCCGTGACGTTCGTGTGGTTCAGGCGCATCAGGTGGTTCTGAACCAAATAACATAAAAAATCCGTTAGCAAATACACATGCCGAGCATGCCATAATGTAGGTGTCGACGCCTCCTAATGGGGAAGGCGGCGCCTGCTGTTTACAAGGTTATGTTGTTGATTAAACTGACAGAGGAAGCGCAACAAATATTTACAACTCAATATTCTAATCTACGTTCCTGCGACATATACTTACAGGGCTGTAGTTGTGTTTATTGAAATATATATCGTTGTTATGTTAATAGAAGTTTATATTGTCACAGCAACGAATAATTCCACAAGCAATAAATAAAGGAGAACTTCACAGTCCCCCTTTACTCACAAACATTATTACTATATGAAGTGGACTATTCTTTGTTTGAGAATAGTTTCTTAAAATTTTAATATTACTTCGTAACTTTTACAACTATGCTAGCAGAGTGAGAAGCTACACGGGTATCAGACAGTACATTGGTACTTTACACCGTAAACATCGGTAACTATAAAGTCGGCAAGCTTCAGTGTAGCGCTTGTACCACTGCCAACTTCAAAAGTTTTGCCAGGAATATACTTCAAGCTACCTTCAAAGATTTCAGATTTGATGCTCAGGTTGAAGTCCATAGTGATAGGGGCAACCTTAGCATTACCAAACGGCAGATACGAAACAATGACCTTGCACACATAGTATGCACCACCGAATGTAGCTTAGTTAATGCCGACTTTGTCTGCTGTAATGACAGAAAGACTGTCCTGCAATCACTTGTTAACAGTATAAGCCTTGTCCTTAGAAGTATAAACTTTGAATGTTACGTAAGCCCTATTCTTATTTGCAATACTGAACAAATCATATAAGTTATATATAATGATACTTCCATTTGTCAAACCACATGCAACAGCTTCAGTCTTACCAGCATTAAAGTATGCTTCCAGCGGCTTGAATTCGAAGGTAGCGGCACTATTGACAGTAACAATAGCAGAATGCATTGGGGCATTACCATTCAGGTAGATGGTTCCTAATAGAGGATGTACACACCATTCGTTGTGCACATCCTCACTTCCTTACTTATCCAATGTATTGGATATTAGCCCATGTACTATTCAGACGGGGTACCTGGATTAGGTTTAACTGTTACGGCTACATTGTAAACAAATGTCTTCCACTTATATGTAAAGGTAACCGGAATGTAAATGATGTATTCCTTATTAACCGGCGTACCGCTGTAGTTATAGTAAACCAATTCGTCTTTACCTCCAGAAGTTGTTCTGATAATCTTCACATTCTTTGGCAATGCACCATCTTGGTAACCTTCAACCGGTTCAATATTTCCATCAACTAACTTCAAGTTGGTCTTCAGTCTCGAAGGATCCAATTCACCGGTAGTCAGATCGAGGTATGGCCATTCACCTTCGTTTGCTTCATAGAATTCCCACAGTGCTTTCGGCAACCCGACTGTATTAGCAACGGTAGAATTGTTCCAGGCCTTGTATGTGAATTTACCTTCTATAGAGATACGAGAACCACCTTCCTGGGCATCAGTAAACGGTGCCAATGTCGGATCGCTCATAGTCAACGGTTCAATGATGAATGCCTCATAAGCCTTCACAGTCTTCACATTCCAGTCTTTGCCAACTGCATCGCAAAGTACCGCCTCCATTCTAACCGGAACATCTGCTCCAACCAATGCCTTGGCTGCTTCTGTCGGTTTCTCACCGGTGCGCGGAGCGTGGATTGCATTTTCCTCTTCCAGACGGATGTTGTAAGTCTGTTCTGCCGCATTCAAGAAGTTCTTTCTTTCATTGATAATCTTGGCAGCAACTTCACCGTTAATCCACAATATAGATACGTAGTAAGAGGTTCCATCAATCGTTTCCAGTCTATTTTGTACCGTAGCCTTCTTTGGCTCATACTTCATAGCCGAACGGTTGTAATACTGGTAAGTATAGTTATTGATGCGCGTATCGTCAAACACGAAACGAATGGTTTCATAAGGCTTCTTATAGAAATCTTCCTTCACTTTACCACAGTCATACCAAACGGCATCTTCTGCGAATAATGGCTTCGTACCTTCTTCATTCAGGAATCCGTTCAACAAGTCGGTATAAATGTTACAAGTTGCATTTTCATCCTTCCAGTCTGCTGCGGTTGTTTCCAGTTCGCCCCATGCCGGGTTGGATTCTTCCGTATCATAAACAATCGGGTTAACGTTGAAGATTGTGTACTTCGGATCTGTTGTCTTCCAGTATGTACCCAAGTGACCCCAAACGCCAAGTTCAGGCATGTTCACTCTTCTCTTCAATGTAATCTTCAGATCCGGATAAGACTTGGAATCATTTCTGTAGTAAACAACCTTGCTGAAGTCTTTGTACTTCTGACCCGGCCAGATGTTACCCATGGTTTCTGTTGTCAAATCCCAAAGGATGTTATAAGAATCTACACCACCTTCGGTATTGATTACGTTCTTAGCCGTACCATAAGGTTCAGAAGCATTTTCGTCAAATATCGTATAGATAGCCTTAAATTCTTCGTGAGTCATACCGCCTTCTTTAGCCTGGTGGTAGATTAACTCATTCATCATCTGAGTCGTTACACGGCTTTGGATACCACAAGCATAGCAAATCGGATCAAACTCGATTGTAATTTCCTTCACACCAATTTCTCTTGTCCACTTTACTTTCAGATAACGCTGTGCAACCAATGCATTACCGTTTTTGGTGTCGACCAACGATACACGTACAATAGGCTCACGACCGATAGCTGTAGCAGATGTTCCTTCAATTGTATACACCTTTGATGTCATGATACCATTGGACGGCGAATCAATTTTTGCAAACTTCTGCTGGTCGGTCTTATTGGTATTGCCTTCAGGACCTCCTAAAGTGATATACGGAGCTGCTGCCAGACTGAAGCGGAATTCCAAACCATAATCCTTGTAATTCTTGAACAGTTCGTGTTGGGCATGATCCTTCAATGCCTCTTCTTCATCAGAAACACAAACAGTTACATACTTCTTCAGATCCAGTTCTTCGGCATAGTCTGCATAAATGTCAATATCCTTACCTGCTAAAGATTCATATGTACAAATGGAGTCACGATAGTGTACATAGAAACTTCCATTAGCATCTGTCTGAACTTCGTCAGCAAAATAGTCGGTAGTCAAAGGTTTGCTGAAATTTGTTCTGATATTGGCAATATAAGGCACTTTAACCAGCTCTTCAATACGCGAATATTCAGAGTTCACATAGGTCTTTGTCCCTGCTTCATAAGCTTTCCGTTCCTCAGCATCCAGATTTTCCTTAGCAATGGCAGCTTTAGCCGATGCCATCCAGAATTTTTCTTGTCCAGGTGCCGGGTGAGCATCGCCCGTGCTCATGATTCGGTCGTTCAAGAATTCTTTGTTTTTCTTGAAAGTAACAGTCATCAGGCTCTTATCAATTTTAAAGCCAGTCACTTCAATAGGACTGTTCTGCTTAATCAGGTCACTTTCAGCTGCACGAGTTATGTTTTTAGAAGTCATGCAGTCGAAGGCTAGACTTTCCAGATCCTGCGTACGGACACCCATATTAGGACTTACCTGATAATATGCCTCGTTCTTCTCACTAGACAGATAACGTACTTTCGCACCCGCTACAGCCGTGTGGTCCAATACAGGCCGTTTGGTGTGATCGGCAGGCGTTGTCATTACCGGATGCAATGGGTCAGAATAATCCGTTACAGCATGTCCTTTAATGGGGGTATATACCTGCGGAGTATATTTCAGCGAAGTGAAAATAATGGCAGGAATACCATTGATATGCTGCGTAGGAACCAAGTTCATGCTTGTCAGACGATGGCCAGCAGTCTGATAACTTCTTCGCTTAACTGGGATACTTTTGCAGCCAAAGCATTCAGCTCATCGTCTGTTACAAATTCACTTAGAAGTTCAGCTTTCAGGGCTTCGATTTTCGCATTTACGTCTTCCAATGAAGCCTTTTTGTCCAACTCCTCCTGAATTTTCTTTTCAGCATCAGCAATTGTCTGCTTCAGCATTTGTTCCATTTCTTCCTGTGTCACTCCATCAGGAGTGTTTTCACCAACTTGAGCCAAAGCTTCTTCAGCTTCAGCTTTAGCAGCCTGAGCTTTTTTGATTGCTTTATCAGCATCAGCGACTGCCTTATCAATGGCAGATTCAACGCTACTGATTTCTGATCTTAACTCCTCAATAGAAGCTTTCTGATTCACTTGCTCCTGCAGATTAGCAATCTCATCATCGTAATCCTTGCAAGAGGTAAATGTTCCAGTAGAAGCCATCAATAGGGCACCCACTAGCATTACATTAAGATACCTTCTTCTCATAGCACATAACATTAATAAGTTAAACATGTTTTCAGGTCTTTCCCTGTTGACTCACAAATGTAGTCCGATCCGCTTCATCAAGTTAGGATTATTAAAGCAAGAATAAGGATTTTTAAACTCAATTCTATTCTACAAATAGGAAAATTGAAGCATTATTTTTTAATAAGCAATTAATAATCAGCATATTAAAAATCCTACTAAAAACAGCATTCGTTTCTCATACATCCGTAATTTTCAGCCTTCGGATTATCAAAAAGCAGACTGTTTTAGGCCTCAAAATTTGCCATCAATCTAAATTGAACCCAGATTTGAAAGCATAGATTCTTTTTTCCCAGCAATAGTAAACGATAAATAAGGAGGGGTAACAACAGCAGAATTGCAGGCACGCCAGTCTGCATTTATTAGAAAAGTGGCGAGTAACTGTGAATGTGCAGTTCAGCTAACCACACAGCTTACGTTACGAATGTAATATTAACTAATTAATCAGAGATCTCCCGAATGACTTTTATGCACTTCACTCCAAATTCGGGATGAACATACGTCCTTATTGAGGCGTTTTACGGAACAATGAAGGGGTTGTAGAAAACAGTTGTTTGAATACGCGCGTAAAGTAACTGGTATCTTCGAAACCACAATTCATGGCAATCTCACCGATAGGCTGCTCTGTGGAAACCAGCAGGCGCTTGGCTTTCTCCATACGGATTAACAAGATATAAGCCGTAGTACTGTAATTAGTTATAGCTCGTATTTTACGATTCAGTTGAGACTTACTGACACAAAATTTGTCTGCAACCATTTCCGCATTCAATGCCTTTTCAGATAAATGTTGATGTATGAATTCTGTCAGATTGTTCAAGAAGTCACGGTCGGCAGGACGCAATTCAACGTTCCCCGTATTGCCCTCGCACAATGCTTTCGAGTATTTTTCACGCAGGATGCGCCGCTGGTTCAGGATATTTTCAATTTGCAACAATAGTTCGTCGGCATTGAAAGGTTTCAATAAATAAGCCTCTGCTCCAACTTGTATTCCCTTCAATCTATCGGTTTCCTCACTTTTCGCTGTTGTAATGATGATAGGGATATGGTTGAGCGTTTGCGAACTGCGTATATTTTGGCACAAGGTGTATCCATCCATCTCGGGCATCATCAGGTCGGTAATGATTAAGTCGGGCATATTTTCATTGCATACGTTCAAAGCTTCACACCCATTGTGCGCATGCCTGATCCGATACTTTCCCTCAACGAGCTTATGAATGTAGAATGACACATCTTGGTTATCTTCCACAATCAGAATCAACGGATTAGCATTCTCTAAATGTTCTTCATCCATTACGGTTATATCACAAGCTTCAGCAGGCTTTTCATTGTTTTCCGGCAAACTACTCAAAGCAGGTTCATTTTCTTCAGCCCGAATTTCAATATGAGCCTTTGGATTCTGTAAGGGTATCCGGATGGTAAATTCGGCTCCCCCCTCTTTGCTGTTGGCAGCGGTGATGCTTCCATTCATGCTTTCAACCATTTGCTTGACAAAAGCCAATCCGATGCCGGTACCCATATTATTTTTGCTGTTTAGCCCCTGGTAAAAAGGATCAAAGATGTAAGGTAGTTCTTCCTTGGCTATTCCTTGCCCGTTATCAGTAATCTGTAGAATCAACTGCTTATCGGATGCTGTGGCCAGATGAACCTGTATCATACCTTCTTTGGGAGCGAATTTAATGGCATTACCAAGCACATTCTGCAATATTTTATTGATGTATTCTGGTATGTAGTCCACCTGCAGAGTCTGTACTTGTGTGGTGAAAATGAGCTGGATATGTTTGGCATTCAGATAGCAACGATAGCCGTCCAAAACTAACCGAACGTAAGAGACAATATCTGCATGCACCCATTTCTGCTGTTCCATACCTGGAGCCGATTTGGCTGCATCAAGCAACTGGTTAACCAGCCCGAGCAGACTGCGGCTTTGT
>NZ_CASFWU010000117.1 GCF_949298305.1 uncultured Bacteroides sp.
CCCACGGACGCCCCGCCCGCATTTTGGGATTTATCGGCACAAAAGTCACCTCCGCCGACAAATAGTTGTCCAACTTCCATCTTTTTTGTCCTTTATCGGTGCCTTCTCTACTTTTGTATGCGTAAAACATCATTATTAGAGAACAAGATATGAGAACAACTAAAAGATTGACAGTGATGGCGTTCTGCCTGGCAGGATGCGCCTGCCTGCCGGCCCAGAACGACAGCATCGCCCTGCAAGCCCCGACGTCGGAAAGCGTCTCAGACGAAAAGCTGCCCGAGCAATGGGACCTGCAAACGTGCATTGACTATGCCCTGCGGCAGAACATCACTATCCGGAAGAACAAACTGAACGCAGAAAGTGCGGAAGTGGATGTAAAAACCGCCAAGGCGGCCTTGTTCCCCAGCTTGTCGGCCAGCATGAGCCAGCGTATCGTCAACCGCCCCAACAGCGAGAGCGGTACCATCATCAGCGGCGACAACATCACGAGCAGCCAGAGCAAGACCTCGTACAACGGCACCTACGGCATCGACGCCAACTGGACCCTCTACAACGGCAGCAAACGCCTGAACACCATCAAGCAACAACAACTGAACAACCGCATTGCCGACCTCAACGTGGCCCAGAGCGAGAACAGCATCGAGGAAAGCATTGCCCAGATTTACATACAGATACTCTACGCCGCCGAGTCGGTGAAGGTCAACGAGTCGACCCTGGAGGTCAGCAAGGCGCAGTACGAGCGCGGGAAGGTGCTCTACGAAGCAGGAAGCATCGCCCAGAGCGACCTGGCACAACTGGAGGCGCAGGTCAGCACAGACAAATACCAACTGGTGACAGCACAAGCCACATTGCAAGATTATAAACTCCAACTGAAACAACTGCTGGAACTGGACGGCGAGCAGGAAATGAACCTCTACCTCCCCGAGCTGGGCGACGAGAACGTCCTGGTGCCGCTCCCTTCGAAGACGGACGTCTACCGCTCGGCGCTCGCCATGAGGCCTGAAATTGAGGCCGGAAGACTGAACGTGGAAACCTCCGAGCTGGACATCAAGATTGCCCGCGCCGGCTACATCCCGTCCCTGAGCCTGAGCGCCGGCATCGGTACGACCAACGCCAACGGCAACGACTTCACCTTCAGCGAGCAGGTGAAGCAGAACTGGAACAACTCGCTGGGCATCACCCTCAGCATCCCCATCTTCAACAACCGGCAGACGAAGAGCGCCGTGCAGAAGGCCCAAATCCAGAAACTGAGCAGCGAACTGGACCTGCTGGACAGCCAGAAGACACTCTACAAGACCATCGAGAACCTGTGGCTGGACGCCAACAGCGCACAGCAGCGCTATGCCGCCGCCATAGAGCAGCTGAAGAGCACCCAGATCAGCTACAACCTCGTGCAGGAGCAGTTCAACCTGGGCATGAAGAACACCGTGGAACTGCTGACCGAGAAGAACAACCTGCTGAGCGCGCAGCAGGAAACGCTCCAGGCCAAGTACATGGCCATCCTCAACGCGCAACTGCTCAAGTTCTACCAGGGAGAGAGCATCTCGCTCTGAGACGGGCACCCATTGCATAAACAGACTATCATCAAAAAACCAATAAAGACAAGAATATGAACAAGAAGAAAATCGCACTCATTGCCATCGTTCTGATAGTGATAATCGGTGCAGGCATCTGGCTCTTCGGCAACTCGTCGGCCAAACACAAAGTGACCTACGTCACGGCTACCGTCGGCAAAGGTCAGATTTCAGAATCAGTCACCGCAACCGGCACCATCGAACCGGTGACGGAAGTGGAAGTCGGTACGCAGGTCAGCGGCATCATCGACAAGATTTATGTGGACTACAACTCGGTCGTCACTAAAGGACAACTGATTGCCGAAATGGACCGCGTCACCCTGCAAAGCGAACTGGCTTCGCAACAGGCTGCCTACAACGGTGCCAAGGCGGAATACGAGTATCAGGAAAAGAACTACCTGCGCAACAAGGGACTGCACGAGAAGAAGCTCATCAGCGACACCGACTATGAACTGTCCCTCTACAACTACGAGAAAACCAAGAGCAGCTATGAAAGCAGCGAAGCCGCCCTGGCCAAGGCCGAACGCAACCTGTCCTACGCCACCATCACCTCGCCCATTGACGGCGTCGTCATCAGCAAAGACGTGGAAGAAGGACAGACCGTAGCTTCCGGCTTCGAGACCCCGACCCTCTTCACCATTGCAGCCGACCTGACCCAGATGCAGGTAGTGGCCGATGTGGATGAAGCCGACATAGGCGGCGTGGAAGAAGGACAGCGCACCACCTTCACCGTAGACGCCTACCCCAACGACGTGTTCGAGGGAGTAGTGACACAAATCCGTCTGGGCGAGGCCAGCTCCAGCAGTACC
The DNA here is from genome assembly GCF_949298305.1 of uncultured Bacteroides sp. Taxonomy (GTDB): domain Bacteria; phylum Bacteroidota; class Bacteroidia; order Bacteroidales; family Bacteroidaceae; genus Bacteroides. The sequence continues at coordinate 2,384 of NZ_CASFWU010000117.1, forward strand.
AGCAGCACCAGCAGCACCGTGGTCACCTACGAGGTAGTCATCACGGCTCACAATCCGGACCTGAAACTGAAACCCCGCCTGACAGCCAACGTCACCATTTATACGCTGGACAGAGACAACGTGCTGTGCGTACCGGCCCGAGCCCTGCGCTTCACCCCGGAAAAGCCTCTTATCAGCGACAATGACATCGTGAACGACTGCGAGGCTGAACACAAGGTTTGGACACGCGAAGGCAACACCTTCACCGCCCACCCGGTAGAGATAGGCATCTCCAACGGCATCAACACCGAAATCCTCAGCGGCATCAGCGAAGGCACGTCCGTCATCACCGAAGCCACCATCGCAGGAACACAAGGCGAAGCACCGATGCCCGAAATGGGACAGGAAGGAGACAACGAACAGAATCCGTTCATGCCAGGCCCTCCGGGAAACAATAAAAAGAAAAACAAATGACAAGCATCATGGGTAAGAAAGTAGTCATTGAACTTCAAAACATCAAACGGAACTTCCAGGTAGGAGACGAAACGGTACATGCCCTGCGGGGCATCTCCTTCACCATCTGCGAAGGCGAGTTCGTCACCATCATGGGAACTTCCGGTTCGGGCAAATCGACGTTGCTGAACACGCTCGGCTGCCTCGACACGCCCACCAGCGGCGAATACCTGCTGGACGGCATCTCGGTACGCACCATGTCCAAGCCCCAGCGCGCCATCCTGCGCAACCGCAAGATCGGATTCGTCTTCCAGAACTACAATCTGCTGCCCAAGACGACCGCCGTGGAGAACGTGGAACTGCCGCTCATGTACAACTCCGGCGTGTCTGCCGCAGAAAGAAGAAGAAGAGCCATCGAGGCCCTGCAGGCCGTGGGTCTGGGCGACCGTCTGGAACACAAGTCCAACCAGATGTCCGGCGGACAGATGCAGCGTGTGGCCATTGCCCGCGCCCTGGTGAACAACCCCGCCGTCATCCTGGCGGACGAGGCCACCGGTAACCTGGACACCCGTACCTCGTTCGAGATTCTGGTGCTCTTCCAGAAGCTGCACGCCGAAGGACGCACCATCATCTTCGTGACCCACAATCCGGAAATTGCCCAATACAGCAGCCGGAACATTATTCTACGCGACGGACAAGTGAAGGACGACAGCGTGAACCCCAACATACTGAACGCCGCCGAAGCGCTTGCCGCGTTGCCCAAACAAGAGGAGGACTAAACGATGAATGGAACCAACCTATTTAAAATAGCCCTGCGGGCATTGGCCAACAACAAGCTGAGGGCCTTCCTCACCATGCTGGGCATCATCATCGGCGTGGCGTCGGTCATCACCATGCTGGCCATCGGACAAGGCTCGAAGAAAAGCATCCAGAAGCAGATTTCCGAGATGGGCTCCAACATGATCATGATTCACCCCGGCGCCGACATGCGGGGCGGCGTACGCCAGGACCCCAGCAGCATGCAGACCCTGAAGCTGACGGACTATGAGTCGCTGCGCAACGAGACCAACTTCGTGGCTGCGGTCAGTCCCAACGTATCCTCGTCCGGCCAGCTCATTGCCGGCAACAACAACTATCCTTCTTCCGTCAGCGGCGTGGGCCTGGACTATCTGGAAATCCGCCAACTCACGGTAGAGAGCGGAGAGATGTTCACCGCCAGCGACATACAGACCTCGGCCAAGGTGTGCGTCATCGGAAAGACCATTGCGGACAACCTGTTTCCCAACGAAGACCCCATCGGCAAGATCATGCGTTTCAACCAGGTGCCCTTCCGCGTGGTGGGAGTGCTGAAGGCCAAAGGCTACAACTCCATGGGCATGGACCAGGACGACGTAGTGCTAGCTCCCTACACCACCGTAATGAAACGTCTGCTGGCACAGACCTATCTGGAAGGCATCTTCGCCTCGGCCCTGACCGAAGACATGACGGACAATGCCACCGAGGAAATCACCGAAATCCTGCGCCGCAACCACAAGCTGAAGGAAAGCGACGACGATGACTTCACCATCCGCTCGCAACAGGAACTCAGCACCATGCTGAACTCCACCACCGACCTGATGACCACCCTGCTGGCCTGCATCGCGGGCATATCGCTGGTAGTGGGGGGCATCGGCATCATGAACATCATGTACGTGTCGGTCACGGAGCGTACCCGCGAGATAGGCCTCCGCATGTCGGTCGGCGCACGCGGCATCGACATCCTGAGCCAGTTCCTCATCGAGGCTGTCCTCATCAGCATCACCGGCGGCATCATCGGAGTGGTCATCGGTTGCGGAGCCTCGTTCATAGTCAAAAACGTAGCCCACTGGCCCATCTACATCCAGAGCTGGAGCGTACTGCTCTCCTTTGCAGTCTGCACCGTCACCGGAGTATTCTTCGGCTGGTATCCCGCCAAGAAGGCAGCCGACCTGGATCCTATTGAAGCCATCCGCTACGAATAAGGACCGAATCCGGACAGACTGGCCCCGACAGGAAGGGGGACACGAGCGGCGCGAACGGCACGGACATTGCCTTCCCGGCACGTCATCATCGCCCGGCATCGCGCAATCCGTGCAGCTTGCGTCCCCCTTTTCCCATGCCGCCCCGTCCGCCTGCATACGAAAAATATTCTTCATCCGTCATACTCCATTCTTCATTAAATCTTCTATCTTTGCACTATGATGAAAAATGTTTCCAACTCCCGTCCACACATTGTGGAAGTGCTGATACACGTCATTGGCTGGGGCATTGTGCTGGCCTTTCCCTTTGTGATGATGAGCCGCAGCGGTTTCACCATCACCTGGCAGGACTATCTGCACCACGGCAGCATCATTCCGCTCTCGTTTCTGGTCATCTTCTACGTCAACTACTTCATCCTCATTCCCCGCTACCTGTTCGAAGGGCACACCAAGCAATACCTGGCACTGAACGTCATACTGATATTGGCCCTTGCATTCGGTTCTCACTTCTGGCAGGAATATGCCAACATGACCTATCCGCGAAAGGACACAAGGATAAAGCCGATGGGGCCTCCCAAATGGATTTTCCTGCTGAGGGACATCTTCTCCATGGTGCTCACGGTGGGCCTGAGTGCCGCCATCCGCTTCAGCGGACGCTGGAAACAAATAGAATCTGCCCGCCGTGAAGCTGAGAAGGACCGTGCGGAAGCAGAACTGAAGAACCTGCGCAACCAGTTGAACCCCCACTTCCTGCTCAACACCCTGAACAACATCTACGCCCTCATCGCCTTCGATACGGACAAGGCACAGGCCGCCGTGCAGGAACTGAGCCGGCTGCTCCGGCACGTACTCTACGAGAACCAGCAGAACTTCGTCACTCTGGGCAAGGAAATGGACTTCATCCGCAACTACATCGAACTGATGCGCATCCGCCTCTCGGCCAACGTGACGGTAGAGACGCGGTTCGATGTGCGTACGGACAGCCGCACCGAGATTGCTCCGCTGATATTCATCTCGCTCATAGAGAATGCCTTCAAGCACGGCATCTCTCCCACCGAACCCAGCTACATCTACATTCACTTCAGCGAAACGGACGGTAAGGTGAGCTGCGACATCCGCAACAGCTACCACCCCAAGACCGAGGCCGACAAGAGCGGAAGCGGCATCGGACTGGAACAGGTGCGCAAGAGACTGGAACTCACCTACCCCGGACACTACGAATGGAAACGCGAAGTGAGAGACGACGGAAAGGAATACCGCTCTCTGCTGGTAATAGATGTTTAACGAATAACCGACAACAACCATGACCCTGAATTGTGCAATAGTAGACGACGAGCCGCTGGCTCTGAACCTGTTGGAAAGCTATGTCAACAAAACCCCGTTCCTCCACCTGGCCGGGAAATACTCCAGCGCCGTACAGGCCATGAAGGAACTGCCCGGCAAGCAGGTCGACCTGCTGTTTCTGGACATACAGATGCCCGAACTGAACGGACTCGAATTCTCGAAGATGGTAGACCAGCGCACCCGCATTATCTTCACCACCGCCTTCGGCCAATATGCCATAGACGGCTACAAGGTCAATGCGCTGGACTACCTGCTGAAACCCATCTCCTACGTGGACTTCCTGCAGGCTGCCAACAAGGCCGTACAATGGTTCGAGCTGCTGCAACGGCCCAAAGAGGAGATAGACAGCATCTTCGTCAAAAGCGAATACAAGCTGGTGCAGATTGAACTCAAAAACATCCTGTACGTAGAAGGACTGAAGGACTACATCAAAATCTACGAAGAGGGCGAATCCAAGCCCATCCTCTCGCTGATGAGCATGAAGGCCATGGAAGAACTGCTCCCCCCCTCGCGCTTCATGCGCGTACACCGCTCCTACATTGTGCAGAAAGACAAAATCAGGGTCATAGACCGCGGCCGGATTGTCTTCGGCAAGAACTACATCCCCATCAGCGACAGCTACAAGCAGACCTTCCAGGAGTTTCTGGACAAACGGAGTGGGAACTGAGAAGGAGGTTGAGACCGGAATGATAATCCTGACACACCTCTTCACAAACCGGCACAGAATACGGATACGCGCCATTTTGTCAAGTATTATAACCACCGTCCGTTTTACCTTCCCTAACCACCGTCCGATTCCCGTCCAACCGTTTTTCCGAAGGCAGGCAACCTTCGGCAGGAATGTAGGCAACCTTCGACCCGAATGTTGCCTACATTCGGATTGAATACAGCTTACCGGTTTTCGGCACCGCTTTCTCCACAAAATCCGAAGGCATCTTCCTGTAAGCATTTATTTCCATCCAAACTAAAAAATGTATGCTTTGCAGTTGGCATTGTACCTGCTTTTCCCTACTTTTGCGAAATCTGTTAAATCGAAACCGGTATGCACAGCAAGATTACTTTCCTGATGGCGGCAGCCATGTGGCTGGCCACGTCGTGTACGCAGCGGTACAAATGCGTAGAGAATCCCCTGATTGAATCGGCCAACACCATGACGCTCGACATCTCCAAGGTGGAACTGAGCGACACGGCCACCGTACTCCATACGGATGCCTATTTCCAGCCTCATTATTGGATCAGAATCAGTTCCGAATCCTATCTGTTGGCCGACGGCAAGAAATATGCCCTCACCGGCACGCAGGGCATCGAGGCCGACTCCCTCTTCTGGATGCCCGACTCCGGCGAGGCATCTTTCCTCCTCAG
>NZ_CASFWU010000118.1 GCF_949298305.1 uncultured Bacteroides sp.
CTGTCGTGGAAAGACAACAAGGTGAGCTTCACTTTTCTGATTTTCTGCATCCTGTTCCTTGCCTTCCTGCAAGTGAAAGGTTTTGCCACCTGCATTGTATGGTACATACTGCTTTCCTGGCTGACAGCAAAGAGAGGCTAAACATTCTGTTTGGCACGGTTGTTGTAGTACCGTTCATAGTAACGAACACATAAAAACATTATCCTATGTTTCACTTTATCGGATTCATATTCCTCATTATAATAGCCATCCTGCTTATTGGCCTCAGCCTCATTGCATCATTTGTCCGCGGACTTTTCGGATGGGGACGTCGTACGGACAGCCCCCGCTCATCTTTCTATGGTACAAGCAATTCTTCTTCAACCAATGAGAAAGCAACTGCCGAAGAAGGCAGATCGCATCCGAAACGCAAGAAGATATTCGACAAGGACGAAGGTGAATACGTAGACTTCGAGGAAGTCAAGGAGTAAACCCTCGCCTTAACGGCACATCCAATCACTGATAGTACCCGTCTCTGAGGAGAAGGTCGCACCTATCTGATACAGCTTACGCGGGTCGGCCGAGTATTCGCGTACATACCCTTTTGCCTCAATCTGCCGCAAAGCCTCCGAGGCCGTACCGTCCAGTTTGAACTCGAAGATATAAATGTATTGCCGGGTTTCCACCACACAGTCCACCCGTCCCTGACTTTGCACCTTCTCCACGTAGACGGTATAGACGCTGATAAGCCGCATAATGAGATAGAACGTATATTGGAAGTAGCGTTCCCTTTCCGCCTCGTCTTCCTTGCGGCGCATGGTGTAGGGGATGCTGGCCAGGAAAGATGTGAACAAAGCCCGCAAAGTATCGGTATCGCCGGCCTCCATCGTCTCCACCACATCGTCTATCCATCCGGGAACCGTTCCTTCGGTTTCAGGTACGAAGTTGCCACCATGGTCAGGAACCCGTTCTTCACCTCGTTATTGGGGAAGTCCAGCAGGAAGCGGTTGCTGTTCATCTTATAATCCTTGATGGTGAGATAGCCGCTCTGGTAAATCATGGGCAAAGGCATTTCCACGTCGGCCTTATAGTCTATGAATTCCTCGGGATGGTAATACTTCCCCGTCAGTTCGTTGAGATTCTCGTTGAAGTGGGCAAGCAGGCGGATGAGATAGGTGGGCGTGCCTGAACGGAACCAATAGTTGTCCAGACTACAGCCATCCAACGCATTAAGCAGACTGAACGGATTGTATACACCCGTCATCCGCTTGCTGAAATGATAGCCGTCATATTGTGTTCTGAGCCGTTCTTTCATCTCCTCCACACTGCAACTATATTCCTGCGCCATGCAGGCTATCGGTTCGGCAAAGCATTGCTCCAACTCCTCCTGGGTAATGCCGCACAACGTCTCATAGCGGACATCCATACTGATGTCTTTGGGCTGGTTGAAGCCGCTGAACACGCTCACCTGCGAGAACTTCGTCACCCCTGTCAGGAGCACAAACTGAAGATGCTTGTCCGCCCCCTTAAAAACAGAATAGAAACCCTTCAACACATTGCGGTGCCGGTCTTCCAATGCCTGATTGGCATCAAGCACGTCCAAGATAGGTTTGTCGTATTCGTCTATGAGCACCACGGCGCGAAGCCCCGTCTGACAATGAGCGGCTTCAAGCACTTTGATGAAGCGGCCTCCCAAATCCATTTCCTCTTTGTCTGGGAATAAACCATACCGCCGCTCCCAGTCGGACACGTACCCATTCAGTCGCTGCTCCAACACCCCTTCCTGCGTAAAATTAGAGCCATTAAAATCCACACAAAACACCGGATAAGCATTCCATTCCTTCTCCAGCAATTCAATGGCCAGTCCCTTGAACAAATCCTTGCGACCCAAGAAATAGTTCTCCAGTGTGGACACCAGCAGGCTCTTGCCGAAGCGGCGGGGACGACTCAGGAAATAAATCTTGCCCTCGTGTACAAGATTATAAATCAAATCCGTCTTGTCCACATAGACATAACCATCTTCAATTAACTGGTCAAAGCTCTGTATTCCGATAGGGTACTTCATAAGCGCGGCTTTTTAGTTCTTCACCATCTGCAAAGATAGAAGATTAAATGAAGAATGAGGAACAAAGCATGAAGTTTTTTGACGACGGCAGACGCGATTCAGCGCCGCTTGGAGGCAAAGAACTCCTTCATCAGCGCCGCACACTCGTCGGCCAGTACCCCCTTCGTCACCACGGTCTTGGGATGCAACGCCTGCGGGGCATAGCGGCTGTAGCCACGCTTCTCATCTTCCGCGCCATAGACCAGCCGGCCCAACTGTGCCCAGGCAATGGCTCCGGCACACATCACGCAAGGCTCCACCGTGACATAAAGGCTGCACTCGTTCAGATACTTCCCGCCCAAGGCCGAAGCCGCCGCCGTGATAGCCTGCATCTCGGCATGGGCCGTGACGTCCGTCAGTGTCTCGGTCAGGTTATGCCCTCGTGCAATGATGCGGTCCTTGCACACCACCACCGCCCCCACGGGCACCTCGTCCCGTCCGGCGGCCTTCTGCGCCTCTGCCAGCGCCTGCTTCATGTAGTAGGTATCGTCCATAGATGAGTCATCCGTCAACTACCGCCGCATGTCGTGCTCGCCGAACAGGGTTGGATAGTCGTCCTCCATTTTCTTGTGAATGAACATGAGAACCGTCTCCCGCAACCAGCGCGACTTGTTGGTTATCTTGTACTTGTCAAGATAACGGTTCACCAGCCGCAGCTCGTCCTCACTCATCAGGCACACCATGCGCTGCCTGCGTTGGGGCTCGCCCGCCGGGGTCTTGGGACATTTTTTGCTTCTCTTTCTCATATTTCCTGCAAAATTAGTTTTACTTCTGTAAAAACAAAGCAGAAAAAGCGTAATTTTGTGTCAGGACATCCATTTTACGCAGGTTTCGTGCAAAGAGCCTGAAAAAAAGATGCCTGCAAACAAGAGTTACAGAACCCCTAACGGACTGAAGCGTATGGCAAAGCACAACACACTCGGAAAAGCCGGAGAAGACGCCGCGGCCAACTACTTGGAAGCCAACGGATACGTCATCCTCCACCGCAACTGGCGGAAAGACCACCTGGAGCTGGACATCGTAGCGGCCAAAGACTATGAAATCGTCTTTGTGGAGGTCAAGACCCGCAAGAACACCGAATACTGCGAGCCTCAGGATGCCGTGAACCGGCAGAAGATCCGCCGCCTGACCCTCGCCGCCGATGCCTACATCAAATCGTTCGGCATCGACTCTCCCGTCCGCTTCGACATCGTCACCGCCGTAGGCGAAGAAGGCGGCTTCCGCATCGAACACATTGAGGAAGCCTTTTACCCGCCTCTGTTCTGAACCCTCCGGCAACAAGCCCTAAAAATCAAACGTCATGGATATAGAAGCCCTCCGCGAATACTGCCTCAGCAAGAAAGGCGTCACCGAATGCCTGCCCTTCGACGAATATTCGCTCGTGATGAAGGTCATGGGCAAGATGTTTGCCCTCATCGACCTGGAAAGCGCCAACAAGGTCAGCCTGAAATGCGACCCCGCCTATGCGCTCGAACTGCGCGAACGCTATGCGGCCATCGAAGGCGCCTACCACTTCAACAAGAAACATTGGAACCAGATCCGGCTGGACGGCGACGTGAACGACAGCCTGCTCAAACAGCTGACCGACCACTCCTACGACGAAGTAATCAAGAAATTCACCCAAAAAATGAGAACAGAATATGAAAGCCTCATCTGAACCTTTTGCGTTTCCGCTGATAGCACTGGAGGAAACGGACTCGACCAACCAGTATCTGATTCAGCTCTGCAACGAGCAGGGCAATGCCACCCCCGAGTTCACCACCGTCACCGCCCAATTCCAGAGCTCGGGCAAAGGGCAACGCGGCAACAGCTGGGAGTCGGAACCCGGCAAGAACCTGCTGTTCAGCTTCGTGGCCTACCCCACCTTCCTGCCCGCACGCCGCCAGTTCATCCTTTCGCAGATAGCATCGCTGGCCGTCAAGGAAGAGTTGAACCGATGGTCCAACGACTTCTTCATCAAGTGGCCGAACGACATCTACTACCGGGAGAAGAAGATAGCCGGCATGTTGATTGAGAACGACCTCAACGGGGCGTACATCGGACGGAGCATCTGCGGAATCGGGCTGAACCTCAACCAGGAAACCTTCCTGAGCGACGCGCCCAACCCCATCTCGCTGAAACAGATAACGGGCAAGGAAGCCGACCGCGACGAAATCCTGGCCAACATCATGAAGCGGCTGCAAATCTACTACAACGGGCTGCGCATGGAGGACTTTGACACCTTTGCCGCCGAAGTGTCCGCCCGCTATGCCCGTTCCCTCTTCCGCCGCCGCGGCTACCATCCCTACGAAGATGCCAACGGCCGCTTCCAGGCACGCCTGCTGCGTGTGGAACAGGACGGTCACTTTGTGCTGGAGGACGAGGACGGCGAGGAACGCAGTTACCTGTTCAAGGAAGTGCAGTACGTGCTTTGAGCAGCCGGCAGCCGCAGACAAGACAGTCTCAGGTCGGAGCTTTCACGGGAGCCTATCAGGACGCAAGCCCTGCATCATTCAGTGACAACCAACTGAAGGGCTGTGGATATACCTTTCAGTCCCCCAAATAATCTCCCGCTATTGCTCCACCGGAGGCTTGCTGTGGTTTGCACGAGGCGGCGTGGAGGTTTCCGATGGTAAAGACAATTTATCATCGTCAACGTTGTACAGACCCTCAGCCCCATTTTCTCCATTAATCCTTTCAAGTTCATCTTGAAAGCGTTCCCAGGCCATCAAATCTTCATGCCAACTTTCTAATTCTTCCCAATCGTCCATACATTCTTATTCAATAATTTTCCAATAACCATGCTTTCTACCTCCCATACGTTTCAGCAAGCCAAGTTCTTGAAGTCGGGAAAGATTGTATTTTACACCATCCTCCGTAATGTCAAAAAGGCTCTCGCTTATCTCTTTTCGGGTCGCTTCCGGATGTTCTTTTAGGAATGACAGTATTGCTTGTTGTTGTTCCGTTAGGCTTTGCACACCCTTTTGGGTAGTCTTTTGGATAGTCTTTTGGGTAGTCTTTTGGGTAGTATTCGGCTCGTTTGGGATAGTTGCCCTTTCTGGATACTCAAACCTGAATATCGTCCAAATCATTAATAGGGGTGGATGATTTTTTCCTTGTCTTCATCAGAAATTATCTTTGTGGGATTGGTCACTATCTCTGATAACCTTTTGTTTAGCAGCTTCATTACCCTTTCATATTCCAATTGTATTTTACAGAAATTCCTACTCAATCGAATCTTTTTATCATTTTCTTTAATAGGAGCAATAAATTCATCTACAACATCGCTTAATAATTTTCCATAATTTTCCCCGTGTGAAGTAACCATCCAATGGTCATCTGATATACATTGAAGCCCAATGGCAAAAGTCTGACTATTCAAATCTGCAATATATTTTCTAAGATAACCGAAAATCCAGTCATAATCTACTCTATCAGTTTCGATGGAAGAAACTAACGCCCTGTGCATAGCTTGAAAAGCATTTCCACAAACGATAAAAGACTGGCCATTATTATATTGAACAAGTGACGAAATTATATCAAAACCTTCTTGCATAACAAATTCTTGTTGATTTAGCTTAATCTCAATTTCTTCATTACGCTTAATAATATCACTGTATTTTTTCTTTTGAATTGCAATATCCTTTTTTAATTCTATGGCATTATAAATTTGATAGCCAATAACAAAAGCCGCTGCTAGACTCAACAATGTAACAATTGTCCCGATATAAGTTTCACCGGTAATCTCAAAAGGAGTTACTTTTAATAAAGAAAACCCTATAGCAATTGTAATACCAATTGTTAGTATTGCATTAATCATCCATTGTTTCATAAGAGTACAATTTATTCAAATTTTAATTTAGGCAATCCTTTCACAATCTCCACCGTCTGTACAGATACATTTATCACACGAAGTAGAAGGTTAAGGATATATTTTTCGTCGTTGTGTTCACGTGCCCAATCGTTTGGGTCATTGGTAATACCACTTTTCTTGTCTGTAGTTATGGCATAACGCTCCATAATCCATTCAATGGCCGATTTGCCGTTCACCACATATTCGTATGCTTCTGCAGGAATATCCTCTATGGTAATAGCGTTGTTATAATAAATAATACTCTTATCGACTGTTTTACTGTCTATTTTTCCGAAACGCATCTTCTCAACATGATAGTTAATGCTTTCGCCCTTATTAGCGAGCGGGGCATAGATTATCTGGCATTTGCGATATGGCTCTATTGTTTCATAATTCAGATGCAAGTCGGCAAGTTCACGTCCAGCTTTACTAAATGCCCAATAATCTTCTATGTTTTCAACCAAAGGCAAACATGGCAATGATTTTTTTAAGTCTGTTGCAAACATAGTACGATATTCTGATGAATGGAGTAATCCGTACACGTAATAAAATATATCTTCTTTTGTTGCTTTATAACCGTATTGTTTACGAATAGTATTCAATATCCAGTCACTTATACCGTCTTTACGTTCATAACTATCTTTGTCCTCTGTATTTTGATAGAACAAATCCATTATATCCGGATTACTATTATCATACCAATAGAGAGGAAAGCATTGTCCATTAAACTGTAGTTGTAAATCCGGAATACAGTCTGTAATAATTACAGAAAAGTCCTTACTTGAACCAATACCCGATACACAAATTACGAGATTCTTATGATTGGGGGTAGGAAATAACTTAGGAGAAAGGCCTATACTTTCAATAAGTTCCGAAGCAAAATAAATATGCTGTTTTTGAAATGGACGATATAATCCTACGTTCAGTTTTTCTTTATTATATTGAATCTGAAGATTTCGCCTAAGATTATTCCGTAAAGATCTTGTCCAACTTATTTTAGTGTCATCCGTATCAATAAATTCTTCTACTGATAAATTGGCATTCTCTTTTATTGCATTCGAATATGCTTCTCTTTGATTATTGTAGAAATCAATCATAGACCGCATATTTCTTTCAAGCACCTGTTGAGAAGAATTATAAACCCATGCATCACGATTAGTTGCCACACCAATAGCATACGTTTCAAAGAAACTTTTCTGCCCTTTTACAAACTTCTTTTCCGGCTCAATGGGTATAAACAACTTAAACATTTCGTTACG
>NZ_CASFWU010000119.1 GCF_949298305.1 uncultured Bacteroides sp.
GAAGATACTGCCGTGGGTACATATCGCCATCAGCAATGCCAAGAGATTGCTTCTGGATATGCACCACAGGATCAAGCATGAGTATCTACAGTATTACCTTAACGAATTCTGCTACAAGTTTAACAGAAGGTATTTCGGAGAGAAGCTCTTCGACAGGGCCGTCTTGGCTGCCATCAGCTACAATACCGATTTCAAGTCAAGAACATACAGACGGACAATATGCGGATAATCATTAAATATTATTATGTCAAGGTATGAAAGTTCACGCTTTGTGAAAAATCCTAAGACAATGAATAAAGAAATCCTCAAAGCAGCATGTGACAAACTTGGTTGGACATATAAAGTCCAGGGTGAAGACCTCATTGTAACCGATGCAAAGCAAAAGGAAAAGGTCTATGGTGAATATGTTCTGAGAGTTTCAGGATCAACTGTGACCTATAATAGCTACTATCTGTCAAATGGTGGGCAGTTAGTAGCAGATTTACAATCTGTTTTCTTTCCTCTTAATGTAGAGTATGCCAGGAAGACTGTGGTAGATGCTTTCAAGAAGAAAGGCTTCACGCTAAAGAAACTATATGATTTCGCTCCTACAGCTGAGGAGGTCGATCGTTTTTGTATGGTAGGCTATACAAAGCTCGAAGATGAGAAGGAGAAACGTTACGAGATAAAGTTCTCGATTCTCAATGATGGTACAGTAGTAACTGATTCAAACTATTTGCCAGATGATGTTAACGAGAGAGCTCATGCTGCCATGGACGATTTACAGGAGGCATTTGGCAACAAACGTATCATGACCAAGAAACCGGAATATGATATAATGATTGCTCGTCTTAAAGAGCAAAAGAAGATAACAAACAAGAACACTCAAACCATTAAGTAATATGGAAGAAACATTTAGAACTATTAAGGATATGCTCAATGCTGGGTTTCCTTTATTGTATTTAGTTACTTCTGAATACAGCCGAGTAACCCAGAAACTGAGAAAAATTGCATTTGAAGGCGATTACGCTTTCCATACATGGGATTGCGTTGATTTTTTGAGAACTCATAACAAGAACCAAAATAATCGACTGGAAGGTATTGTGTCACATCCGGAGTATGAGAGTACTCAGGATTGCGAAACTCTTTTGGAATACCTACATAAAGGACTTAGCAAATCGGAAGATGACTCAAAGGAAATTTTCCTTATTGAAGATTTTCACAAGTACTTTGATAGGGAGAAGGTAATCGTCAGCTTACGTAAACTGTCAAATGAGATGAAAAAAATTAATAAACATATTATTTTTCTATCACCATCATATCAGCTTCCTGATGAAATTGAAAAATACGTTACAGTCATCTCTGTCCCTCTACCAGACCGAAGAGATTTAGATCGTCGACTTAAGAGTATTTATCCTGATCCTATTGACGAAGACTTGAAAAAATATATTCTGGATGCAGCCACCGAACGGAACGAACCGTCGGCAGTCATCAAGTCGAAATTGCTGTCTTTCACGTTGAAATGGTCGGGCTCGGTCGAGTCGGTCCACCAAGCATCCATTCCCATGTCGTACATCGGGGTGAGGTACCGCCAGTAAAGGTCGCGCGCCTTCTCATTGAACGGGTCGTATGGAGCTGTACCCGAGTTCCACGGCCACGTATCGAAAGGAAGCAATGCCTTCATCTCTTTCAGTTCCTTATACTGGTCAGTCCAAGGGCCGAAGCTGGCCCAGATGGAAATCATCAGGTGAGCATTCCGTTTATGAACATAGTCCACCATTTCCTGCGGGCTCTTGATGCGGGGTTCTTTGGTCAACAATTTGGGCTGCTCGCCGCCGGGCATGTACTTCATCCATTTTTCGTCCCCAATCTTGTTGATATAATAAGGATTCATAAACTTCATGGCATTCCAGTTCGAATCGCAGCCCCAGTACTGCCAGTCCTGCACAATGCCATCGAGCGGGACTTCCAGCTCACGATACTTGTCCAGGACGTTGCACAGCTCGTCCGGAGTCTTGTACCGCTCGCGACACTGCCAATAGCCCATCGCCCAAAGCGGAAACATGGTGGCCTTCCCCGTCAGGTCGCGCAAAGAAGCGATTACGCCATCCATCGTGCCATCGCGATAAAGGAAAAAATAGTCTGAAAGCAGCCCCACCTGGGAGGTAAACGAAGTTTCGTAAGGGCTGTCGTTGAACTGGGAGACGGCCGGATTGTCCCAATAGACTCCATAGCCTCTGGCCGAAGTAAAATACGGAATACAGATGTTGGTATTGACGTTGCGCAACTCAATCTGCTGGTTGCGGTGATTCATGACTCCGGCCTGACGCTGTCCCAGGCCATAGATTACTTCATCCGGCTGGAGCATAAAAGCCTGGCTCACTTTATAGGAGCTTTTATTCACGTCCCTGCGCGGCAGGAAGTTGGTTCCGTAAGGCTTTTCGGCCAGCAGGGTATTTCCTTTCAGGTCCCGGTATTCCACGCGGCCAGTTTCCGCATCGAGAATCACCACAAGATTGGAGGTTGTCAGAACCACCTCTTCTGCCTTTTGCCCGAATGAGAAATCCACTTTCTGAGGCGTCATTACCACCGGATAACTCTTCTTCTCCGGCATCTCCGCAGAAGGATACTTGACCACGCGCACAATAGAGGGAGAATAAAAAACGATTTCACCGTTGAGCACAGGTTGTGACGTAGAGAACCTGACTCCCGATTCTGTTCTCTCGACGGTCTGCCCCATCAGAGAAGCAGCGGCCAGAAAAAGCAGCGCCGCCAGACCAAACTTTCTTCTTTTCATGATACATTTATTTTTGGGTTAATATGTACACAAATGTAGGCCTGAAAGCGGCTGTCGGCCGATAATCATGTTGCAGGGATGATGCACTCCGGTTGAATTGGACGATTGTTTCATTCTTTTGTCCGTTTGTTGCATTCCAGGCAGGATGCAGGCCGGGGCCGGCCGGACGGCAAGACTTGTCCCGCCATGAGGGAACAGCCTCCGGACACGCGGCCGGCCGTTTGAACAAATGCAAAGTCAAAACAGGAAACGGCGGCAAAAAGTCAGCATAAACGGGATTTTCCTGACACAGGCCTTTTGCCAAACACGCCAGACAGAGGCCGGAAAGGCGCATCCGGCCTGCCCGGAGCGTCCGCCATGCAAGCTCCGTCCGCCCACCGTGCTTGCTCCGTCCGCCCACCATGCTTGCTCCGTCCGCGCAGATTGCTTGCTTGGAGCGGGCAGAATGCTTGTTGCGCACGCCAAAAAGCCTTGTTCCGGCCTCCCGGAAGGGTAGTTGGCTCCTGAAATGTGGCTTTCCGGAGCCTCAAGGAGGACATTTTCCTGCTCCGGAAAGCCTTTTTTCCGCTATTTCAAATGTAAGGATTTCGCTATCGTCCTGCCATGCAGCCGATTACGGATTTCCGCTCCCGTTTTTCCGTGCAAGCCGGACGGAAGGCCGAAAAAACGGATTCTCGGGCATCGGGAAAGTCAAAGTGTCAAAATGTAAAGAAAGGAACGGACAAGCTGTACGATAAAGACGGGCTATCCAGACTTCGGCCTCTGCGGAACTTGCGGAAATAAATGAAGCCGGCAGAAACATTGCCGGCCTGCACCCGGCTGAGGGATAAAAGGCCCATGCAGCCTGGCATCTCTGTCCGCCCAGCCGCATGCCGTCAGCAACCGGCAACGGGCGGGATACGGAAAGCCGCCCGCAGAACAGCCTCAACCTGTTCGCGGAAACAAAATGCGTCAATCAACCCAAAAGACAGCCGGAAATGATGCCCAGATAAAAAAAAGGGAAGTCTCACGACTTCCACAATTCTTCTAACCTTAAATCTAAATCTCTATGAAAAAAACGTGTTGCAAAGATAGTGGTTTATTTCACACGGCGCTATTAATAAAGCATATAAAGTGCCGATTTTTTGTAAAAAAGTTATAAACTCCTCTTAAACAAGGTCTTTTAGGGTAGGAACAGAGTCCAGCAGGCGGGCATAGATGGGGTTCAGCCTCAACAGGTCCGGCACTCCCGTCAGAAACATTTGCAGGCGGGCACGGGTCAGCGCCACATTCAGCTTGCGGTCTATCTGCACGCCGTCCTCCTCCGTCAGGTTGGCCAGGAACTTCAGCTGCACGGCGCGGTTCACGCAGAAGGAATAGATGATGACATCGCGCTCGCTGCCCTGGAAGCGCTCTACGGTGTCCACCAGTATGTCGTTCAGCGGAGCGATGCCCAGCGCCGCGAGTTCGCTGCGAATCATGGCAATCTGGCTGCGGTAGGGCGTAATGACGCCCAGCGCCCGCAGGGGGTCGAAGGAGCCGAGGGAGGCATACTGCCTGTAAACAGCTTCCGCCACTCGTGCCACGATGCGGGCTTCGGAGCGGTTGGTCTTTACGGACTGCATGGGCGGTTCGGGGACGGAGGGCAGAAAGGCCACGCGGCAGGTCAGCAACCCGGCAAGCCCGGTACCGGCCATGCAAGGCGCAGGTGCGAGCTCGCCCTGCTGGTGGGGCAAGCCCACGGGGAGCAGGCGTCCGCCATAGAAAGCCCGGTTGGGGAAGGCGGCCACCTCCACGTTCATGCGGCCCTGCCGGCAAAGCATGTCGCGGCAACGGGCACCGGAGGTGCGGTAAAGGCGCTCGAAGAGCGAGTCCTTCAGGTTGCACAGCCCGACGGCACGCAGACGCCCGTCGGCCACCTCGGACTGCCCGGACGACTGGAGTATCACGGCGGGGAGCTGCTTGTGGTCGCCTATCATCACAAACTTCCCGATGGCATTGCCGCCGCCGGGAGCGCGCATACACAGCAGGCCCAGCAGCTGCGGCTCCAGTATCTGCGTGGCCTCATCAATCAGGGCCACGTCGAAGGTCTTGAGGCGGAACAGGTCGGTCTTGGACGAGAAGGTGGACACCGTCCCCACAAAAATGCGGCAACGGGCTATCCGTTCCTGCACCTCGCGGCGTGTGGCGCAGGGCTCCAGCACGTTCTCTATCAGGTAGGGCCGATAGGCCTCCTCGCAGGCCAGCTCGTTGCCGATGCGGATAAAGTCGGCGGGAGGGTTGATGGAGGTCAGCATCTTGCAGATTTCGTCCACCGCGCGGTTGGTGTAGGACAGCAGGAGCAACTGCTTGCCCTCGCCGTGGAAGGTCTCCACCATGCGCCGCAGGGCCCGGGAAGTCTTGCCCGTCCCCGGAGGGCCCACCAGCAGGAAGTAGTCCCGGGCGGCCTGCGCCTTCAGCGCGATGCGGGCAAAATCGTCGTCGGCCCGGGCAATGGCAGTGTCGTAGGAGCTGTCGAACTCGGGCTCGCGCTGCCCCAGCAGCAGGGCCCGCCGTCCGGGCGTGGCAGAGAGGAACGCGGCCAGCCCCTGAAACATGCCGCGGAAAGCGGTGTCCATGTAGTCGTGCTCAACGGCATAGCGGGAAGTGGCGGGCAGCACGCCCGCATTCTGCTGCGCCATGCGGAGGCGGAGGAGGACACTCTCGCGCGTAATCTGCTCGATGTTGGCCTTGAACACCATCTTGCAGGTGACGTTGTCGGCATCCGAGTTGCGTTCGTAGAGCACCACGGCGTCTCCCTGACGGAAGTTGGGCAATGCGCCCGAAGCGGTTTCCGCACGCCCCTCAGGAATGGAGAGGAGCAGGGCAGGCCTGCGGGCATCGGCGGCCCGGTTCCCGGTAATGGTCAGGTCGTAAAGGATTTCGCCCGCCTCGCACTTCTCTTCGAGCGTGGAGAGCCACAAGGACGAGGCGCCCGTACGGCTTTCATTGTCCACATCGCCCGACTTGGAGGTATAGAGTTCTTTGGTGATGAAATTATATAAGGTATAGAAATAGCTCCGCTCCAGCGGAGAGAGCGCGTTGACCTTGTCCGCAAAAGCCCCGATGGCGGGGCAGAGGTAACGCTTCCAGAGGGTGTTGTCCAGACCGCGCTCGTTCAGGGTGGCGGGGTTGATGTCTGCCAGCCGCTCGGCCGTGTAGCGGGGGTGGTTGTGCAGCTGGATGCCGTATTCGCCGGCCACAATGCGGTTGCGCACATCCATCACACGGCGCACCAGCGCCCAGGAGGGACGGGCCGGATAGAGCAGCGGATAGCGGGTGTAGAGCAGATAGGCCTTCACGCGGCGGTGGTCCATGCCCATGGAGTACTCCAGCACGGCCTGATAGAGCATCATCTGCACCTTGTTGTTCTCCTTCGGCTCCACCTTGCCGCGGATGCTGAACTCGTCGGCCTTGCCCGACTTCATCTCGATGAACGACGACATGTCGCGCTGCATGTAGTCCAGTCGTCCCTGAAGGCCCAGCGCCTCGCAGATGTACGACGGCTCCAACACGGCGTCGGTCTTGTCCAGGTCGTAGCCTGCGGCGAGGAAGGTCTCCGTCACCGTCCGGCGGATGTTCTCAAAGTGGCGCTTGCAGTCGGCAAAGAACTCGCGCTCCTTCTCGCGGTCGAGCAGGTCGGGACAGGACGCGAGTTCGATGGGATAGGTGCGGAAGGCCTTCTTCATGCAGGCCAGATAGTCGGGAGCCTCCTCGGCATGAATCCATTCGTCCAGAAAGAGGTTGGCAATGTTACCCAACAGCAGGGCGCGGGTGTTCTCGGGCAGTTGGAGGCGGGACAGCAGGTAATTGGCCGGATGGTGGCCGTACTCCTTGAAGCACTCCGCCAGCGAACTGATGTCTATCAGGTAGTCGGGCTCCAGGATGAGGAAGGAAGGCGTCAGCACGCCGGCCTCGTCCACCGCCACGTCCAGCAGGTTGAGCTGTGCGTGCCTCCAGAGCAGGGAACAGGTCTGCGCAAACTCCTCGTTGACCTGGGGCACGCCGTAGCGCACCTTCAGCAACTCGTCGGACACGGTGTCCGCAGGCGAAACATAGAGATAGTGTTCGTCGGAATACTGGAAACAGACACGCATCCGCCGGATGCGTTCGCGGGCGGGAGGAGCCACCACGTAAGTGGCATCGGCACGGGGAAGCCGACGGTAGAGCGTGGCGGGTATGTCCCCGCCCGTCAGCCGCTTGAGGAAGAAGGCCAGCGTCTTGACATCGCGCAGCAAGCGGTCGGGCAAAGGAGCCTCCTGGCGGTTCAGTACGGCGTTGGACGTCAGGCGGAAGGTGTGCAGACGGTTCTGCTCCACAATGTCCAGCCCCAACTTGGCAGCCACGAAACTGATGCGCGCAGAGAGGTCGGTCATCTGCAATGTGCCGTCCGTCATCTGCGAGCGGCACAGGTGCTCCAGCATCTCACGCAACTGGCGGTAAGCGCCACGCAGGGCAGTCTCCTCATCCCGAACGCCGCATACGGCCTCAAGCAGGGCGTAGTATTCGTTTACCTCATCAATCTCCATGTTTGTCTTTAATCATCAGTATGCTCAATTCGTAGAGCAGATAGAGCGGAACGGAAACCACGGTCAGCGTGAACGGGTCGCCCGTGGGAGTGATGACAGCCGCCACAATCACGATAACGACCAGTGCATGACGCCGGTACTTCCGCAGCATCCCCTTGTGGACAATGCCCAGCAGGGACAGCAGCCAGGTGACCAACGGCAGCTCGAAAGCCAGTCCCATGCAGAGGACCATCATCATAAAGTTGTCTATGTAGGAATTCAACGAAATCTGGTTCTCGATGGCCGCGCTCAGGTGGTAGGTGGAAAGGAAACGCAAGGTCAGCGGATAGACCATGAAATACCCCAACAGCACGCCCACGTAGAACATGACCGTACCCACGCCCAACGCCTTTCGGACCCCGCGGCGCTCGTTGGGATAAAGGGCAGGGCTGACAAAACGCCACAACTCGAAGAAGCAATAGGGAGCGGCCGTCACGACAGACATCCAGAAGGCGGTTGAAATGTGGATGAAGAAAGGAGCGGCCAGGTTGATGTTTATCAGCTTCACGTTGAATTCCTGCGTAAAGAACTCGCCTTGCAGGTCAAACACGCGGCCGATATAACGAAGCAGGTCGTAAAAGATGAAATCGTTGCGGCAGGGAGCCATTACCACTGCGTCGAACAGATAGGGCATGGCTACGAAATAGAGCAGAGCCAATACAAACCACACGCCAAGTATCCGAAACAATACCCGGCGCAACACATCCAGATGGTCCCAAAAAGTCATCTCGCTGTCTGCCATAGCTTATATTGGTTGAGGGAAGAACAGGGGGAGGAGAAAAAAAGGAAACGCCCCACGAAGAACAAGCCGAACGGTTGGAATTCTCAGACACAGAATTGGCGTTCGCTTATTTCTCCTTTTCGGTAGTGTTCACTTCGTCCTTGGCTTTCTCAATTTCTTCCTTTGCCTCGTTCACTCCTTCCTTGAAGCTTTTCACCCCTTTGCCCAGACCACGCATCAGTTCGGGAATCTTCTTGCCGCCGAACAGCAGCAG
>NZ_CASFWU010000120.1 GCF_949298305.1 uncultured Bacteroides sp.
GTCTTCTCGAAGTTCACCACATCAAAATTGTCTATAAGCACATCAGGAAGGATGGCACGAAGTAATTGTTCTGCTTTCATACCACAAAGATACGCAATACGCTTGATACACCATGCCTACCAACCGGGAATATCCGCTGACCCCTCTTTTGACTGGAAGGTGACTTCAACCGCTTCTATAACGAAAGACTTGAAACGAATAATATTAGTAATGTAGTTCTATTCTGTCTTGGACAGGCTGGAGGAGTTAAAACAGCTAATCGTAATAAACTATTGTCAATCGTTCGTTAACGTTGAAGTCTTCACAAAATTCATTGTCATACTGATAAACAATCCGGAGGTTACGATAAGCGGATGGTACCTTCAATGTTTCCAATAAATGCCACTGGGGACTGCCGAAGTCATACGAACTTCGGTCTAATATAAGGCGGTTTGAAACATAGTCAAATCTATAGTAACCTCCACCTATACATCGTTCTCCTGCCAGTAACAAGTCTTTATGTTGATAAACCATTCCAAGACGGAAATATCCATCTTGGGTGATAATGAACTTGGGTAATGCCATTGCAATTGTTTATAAGAATACTTTTACAAAGTTATAAAAAAGTTTTGGATTTGCTCTATGGGAAACTAAAGAACAGTTTAGTGAGTACTTCAGAGTATATATCTTTTATCTTTTTGAAATTTTTGCATGGATTAACGGGTCGGTGGATATTCCCGGTAGCGGATTTGGCGTATCAGGCGCATTGCGTGGTAAGTCTGGATATAATCTTGCAAAGGTCGGAATTGCTTCTATCTGTGCATATACGACTCTTCCGGGCAGTCAATGCTTGATGAAAAAGAAGATATCCAATCGGCGTGTGGCGGTGCAACCAACGAAGTGTTCGAATTTGTATGTATAATACCAAGTCGCAAGTGCGAATTGAAAATTGGCGAAGCCAAACTTGCAGTAGTTAAAGGAGTTAAAGGAGAAAAAAGGAGTTATCGCCCACCAGGGTGAGCTTAGGAGTTAAAGCCGATAGCTTAAGTATATGGTCGGCATCCTTTTTCATAAAGGTATTGGCTTCTCTCCTTCACTTCTTTACTACAACCCGTTAATAAACTTGCGAAACTTAAATATAATATTATTGCAGATAAATATGAACTACGCAGGTTAAGAAATTTTACAAATTGAGAATATCTGACAGGTATTTATAAACAATTGATGTTCAAGTGTTTATGTTTCTGCTTGTATGGACGCTATTGATGGCAGGCAACATTCGTGCCGAATGTAGGCAACCTTCCGCTCGATAGTAGGCAATCTTTGATACCAAAGTTGGTAAGCTAGGCTGTCTGGTATGGATAAATATTGTCATTTATTTGTTGTGCCAGACTAGATATGTTCGTGTTTATAACCGCATGCACTGTTTGTTTGCCTTGTCACCAGGTCGGCCTCCAAACTCAAGGTATGCATCGATTGGGCTCGGAGGCGTAGTAGAGTCAAGTTCTTTGATGTGATAATTTATTCGTAATATTATAATGCCGCCACTGGGAATATCATCTGAGTCGGATTTTCTGTTTTGGCGATAAAAAAGAAGGGAATAAAAAACTGCATCGGCAGAGTGTTGGATTGGTACTTTGCTGATGCAGTTTGTTGAAGAGGACGTAACCTATCTAAGAGATGTCAGTCGAACAGGCTTCTGAATTTTTTAAAGATCTTCTCTTTTATAGAGCTATTGGGTCTGAAGTTGTCCGAATCTTCCATATCCTGAAGAGCTTTCTTTTCGTCTTTGCTCAGGGCTTCGGGAACATAGATGCTTACATTGACCAAAAGGTCTCCTGTTCCGTATCCGTTTACACTGGGAAGCCCCTTACCGCGCAGGCGCAAAACTTTACCCGGTTGTGTGCCTGGTTCTATTTTAACTTTTACTTTGCTGTCTATGGTGGGTATTTCGACCGTACCTCCGAGAGCAGCTGTAGGGAAACTGAGCAACAGATTGTATATCAAATCGTTTTCATCGCGAATCAGTTCTTTGTCTGCTTCTTCTTCTACCAGAATCAGCAGGTCGCCAGGAATACCATTGTGCTTTCCGGCATTACCTTTTCCACTCATGGAAAGCTGCATGCCATCGGCCACGCCGGCTGGAATTTTAACAGTGACTACTTCTTCGCCATAGACGATGCCTTCGCCGGCACATTCCTTACACTTGTTCTTAATGATTTTGCCTTCGCCGCCACAGGTGGGGCAGGTGGTGCGGGTCTGCATGGTTCCCAGGATGGTCTGCTGGTTGCGTATTACCGTACCGCTACCCTTGCAGGTGGGGCAGGTCTCGCTTCCGCTGTTGCCTTCGGCTCCTGTGCCGTGGCAGTGTTCGCAGGTGACGTATTTTTTGAGTTTGAATTTCTTTTCTACGCCGGTCGAGATTTCTTTCAGGTTCAGTTTGACTTTTACCCGAAGGTCGGAGCCACGGTAGCGACGTTGTTGCGAACTTTCTCCGCCAAATCCTCCGAATCCTCCAAATCCCCCACGTCCGCCGAAGATGTCGCCGAACATGGAGAAGATGTCGTCCATACTCATGCCGCCTCCGAAGCCCCCATAAGGTCCTCCGTTGCCGGCCGCTCCTCCCAGGCCTGCATGGCCGAACTGGTCGTAGCGGGCACGTTTGTCCGGGTTGCTCAGCACGTCGTAGGCTTCTGCCGCTTCCTTGAATTTCTCTTCCGCTGTCTTGTCGCCCGGATTCTTGTCCGGGTGGTATTGAATGGCCTTTTTCCGATAGGCCTTCTTGATTTCGTCTGCCGTAGCGTTCCGTTCAACGCCTAATACTTCGTAATAGTCTCTTTTTTCCATATTGTTTGATGTTATTCTCCGACTACTACCTTGGCATGTCGGATCACTTTGTCATTCAACGTGTAACCTGTCTGCACGCAGTCCAGGATTTTACCTTTCAGTTCTTCGGAAGGGGCGGGGATAACGGCTATGGCTTCGTGGAAGTCTGTATCCAGAGGCTTTTCTTTGGTTTCGATGACTTTCACGCCGTTTTGTCCCAATACGGCCATGAACTTGTTGTAAATCAGTTCCACGCCTTCCTTTACGGCTGCAACGTCAGTGGCTGTCTCCATGTTTTTGAGCGCACGCTCAAAGTCGTCCACAATGGGCAGGATGCTGCTGATGCTCTTTTCGCCTCCGTTCAGGATGAGCTCGGCCTTTTCCTTCATTGTACGTTTGCGGTAGTTGTCGAACTCGGCCGACAGACGCAGGTACTTGTCCTTCTGCTCTTCAATCTGCTCGTTGGCTTTTTCCAGTTCACCGGCCAGCTTCTGTTCTTCGGTAAGGGGTGTTTCCTCCTTTTTTTCCTGTTCAGTCCGGTTTCCTTCGTTTTCTTCCTGCGTATGGTTGGAAGCGTTCTGAGATTTTATCTCATTCTCTTCCGGGTTGTTTTCTTTCTGTTTCGGATCCATATTATTTTGCTTATTGTTCTTGTCAAATGATTTCGTTTTCATTGCTGTTAAGGGTTTAAGTTAAGGGGTTACGATTTATTGAATTGATGGAAAATGCCCAGCAAAAACTTTGCCAAAAAGCTCTGTTCTTGTTTTAAATGGCGCAAAGGTAACATTTTTATGTCAGATTGACAGCATATCTTCCTCCTATTCGTGGAAAAATGTCTATCTTTGCACCCCGAATTTAAAAAGATAAAGATGATTACAGTTTCAAACGTTTCGGTACAGTTTGGTAAAAGAGTATTGTTCAATGATGTAAACCTGAAGTTTACGAGTGGTAATTGTTACGGAATCATAGGTGCCAACGGGGCGGGAAAGTCCACTTTTTTGCGGACCATTTCGGGCGATTTGGAGCCTACTACCGGATCCGTCACACTTGCTCCCGGCGAACGTCTTTCGGTGTTGAGCCAGGACCACTTCAAGTGGGATGCCTTTTCTGTAATGGATACAGTCATGATGGGACATACCGTATTGTGGGACATCATGAAGCAGCGCGAGGAGCTGTATGCCAAAGAGAATTTCACAGATGAAGACGGCCTGAAAGTTTCGGAACTGGAAGAAAAGTTTGCCGAATTGGACGGGTGGAATGCAGAAAGCGATGCCGCTGCACTCTTGAGTGGGCTGGGTATCAAGGAAGACAAGCACTATGTGCTGATGAGCGAGCTGAATAATAAAGAAAAGGTTCGCGTCATGTTGGCGCAGGCTTTATATGGAAATCCGGACAATCTATTGCTGGATGAACCTACCAACGATTTGGATATGGAGACAGTGACTTGGCTGGAAGAATACCTTTCTAATTTTGAGCATACGGTGTTGGTTGTCAGTCACGACCGTCATTTCTTGGATTCAGTTTGTACGCATACAGTAGACATAGACTACGGCAAAATCAATCTTTTTGCTGGTAACTATAGCTTCTGGTATGAATCCAGTCAGTTGGCACTTCGCCAGCAGCAGAATCAAAAGGCTAAAGCTGAGGAGAAACGAAAAGAACTGGAAGAGTTTATCCGCCGCTTCAGTGCCAATGTAGCCAAGAGCAAGCAGACTACCAGCCGTAAGAAGATGCTGGAAAAACTGAATGTAGAGGAAATCAAACCGTCGTCTCGTAAATATCCGGGTATCATTTTCACCCCCGAACGCGAACCGGGCAACCAAATTCTGGAGGTTTCTGGCCTGTCCAAGACACTGGACGACGGCACGGTGCTGTTCCGTGACGTTAACTTCAATGTGGAGAAGGGTGATAAGATTGTTTTCCTGTCCCGTGACCCGCGTGCTATGACGGCTTTGTTTGAAATTATAAACGGTAATATGAAGCCCGATGCCGGTAAGTTCAATTGGGGAGTAACTATTACTACGGCTTATCTCCCGTTGGATAATACTTCTTTCTTTAATACCGATTTAAATCTGGTGGACTGGCTAAGCCAGTTTGGCGAGGGCAACGAGGTGTACATGAAGAGCTTCCTGGGCCGTATGCTCTTTTCGGGCGAAGAGGTGCTGAAGAAGGCGAGCGTCCTGTCGGGAGGTGAGAAGATGCGTTGTATGATAGCCCGCATGCAGCTGCGCAATGCCAACTGCCTCATTCTGGATACACCAACCAACCACTTGGATTTGGAATCCATTCAGGCTTTCAATAACAATCTGAAGATTTATAAAGGTAATATCCTTTTTTCTTCACACGACCATGAGTTCATTCAGACCGTAGCTAATCGTATCATTGAATTGACTCCTAATGGTATTATAGATAAGATGATGGAGTATGACGAGTATATTGTTTCAGACCATATCAAGGAACTGAAAAGCCGCCTGTACGGAGATTGAATCAGAGGTTTCGAATCAAAGACAAAAGGTTGTCAAAAGCCGGGAAGTATGCTAAATAACATAAAAATAAGCCCTAAAAAAGTCACTTTTTTACTTGTTTATTTGGATTGTAATTGAAGAAATACTTACCTTTGCCGCCGATTTCAGAATTAAAGGCTTTGTGAATCAGTGGATTTTTCACTCATTGCGGAGTCTGCGAAGAAAATGTTTCGGGAAGAAATCACTGTTGGAATGGCAGTCCCGGATAGTATTAACCAAAACCGCGTTACATGAAGTATGTAAAATGGATTTTTGTTGTATTACTAATTAGTTCCTTGACATCTTTCGTTGGAAAAGACAAACCTACCGGAGGTTTGAGCGTGGGTGACATAGCCCCGGATTTTC
The DNA here is from genome assembly GCF_949298305.1 of uncultured Bacteroides sp. Taxonomy (GTDB): domain Bacteria; phylum Bacteroidota; class Bacteroidia; order Bacteroidales; family Bacteroidaceae; genus Bacteroides. Next base: position 5,676 of record NZ_CASFWU010000120.1, read on the forward strand.
GTATCCAATCTATGTCAGCTGAGCAACCTGCACAGGAACTTTCAGACATGAAAGGCCGTTATGTGTTGCTTAGTTTCTGGGCAAGCTACGACGCACAATCCCGGATGCAAAACGCAAGTTTGAGCAATGTGCTTCGTTCGGTTTCTCAGGATAATCGTGTAGAAATGGTTTCTGTTTCGTTTGACGAATATCAATCTGTTTTTGAGGAAACCATTCGTAGGGATCAAATAGTTACGCCTATATGTTTCGTGGAAACGGCAGGCGAATCTTCCGACTTGTTTAAAAAATATCGTTTGGGTCGTGGATTTACTAACTATTTACTGGATGGTGATGGTGTGATTATAGCCAAAAACATCTCCGCGACAGAACTTTCAACTTATTTGCAGAAACAACCTGCCTGATGGAGTTCAGAGAAATAGGATAAGTTGAGAGTGGTATTTCATCCGAGATGAGGGGGTGCCCGAATCGGAGGAGAAGTGACAAAACGAGGAAAATGTATACAACAAAAAGCCTTCCTGCCTTTGTGCTTTCACAAGAGCGGGAGGGTTTTCTTTTTGTCCGTACCTGAGGTGGAAGAGGATGATGGGCGATGTAGATAATGCAATCTAATTTTAGTTAAACACTTCTTTTTGTTTCAGTATATAACATTTTCTTGTCTTTTTGATATGGATATGTTACTTTTCTATACTTTTGACAAATTATTGCAAGATGGAAGGATGCTATGTTCGGCGGAATGTATATCTTTGCACAGTAAAACTTAAATAGGATAATTTTATGTGTGGAATCGTAGGCTATATCGGCAAGAGAGAAGCCTATCCCATTCTTATCAAAGGACTGAAGCGGTTGGAGTACCGTGGATATGATAGTGCTGGGGTAGCTTTGATCAGTGACAATCATCAACTGAATGTTTACAAGACCAAAGGCAAGGTTGCCGACTTGGAATCTTTCGTAGTTCATAAAGATATTTCCGGCGCCATCGGAATTGCCCATACCCGTTGGGCCACGCACGGAGAACCTTCTCCGGCCAATGCCCACCCCCATTACTCCTCCTCCGAGCGTTTCGCTCTCATCCATAACGGAATCATCGAAAATTACGCCGTCCTTAAAGAGAAGCTTCAGGCAAAAGGTTATCAGTTTAAAAGTGATACAGATACCGAAGTCCTGGTTCAACTTATCGAATACATCCAACAGAATAATCAGATTGATTTACTTACTGCCGTTCAGCTTGCCTTGCGGGAAGTGATAGGAGCATACGCCATCGCCGTGATGGACCGTGACAATCCCGACGAAATCGTCGCAGCCCGCAAGAGCAGTCCGCTGGTAGTCGGGATTGGCGAAGGCGAATTTCTACTCCCATTGTAGAGTATACCGACAAGGTGGTCTATCTGGAAGACGAGGAAATCGCAGTGATCCGTCGCGACAGTCCGCTGAAGGTGGTCAATCTGAATAACGTGGAATGCCCCCACGAAGTAAAGACAGTCTCCATGAACCTGGGACAGCTGGAGAAAGGCGGTTATCCGCACTTCATGCTGAAAGAGATTTTCGAGCAGCCGGCCTGCATCAACGATTGTATGCGGGGCCGTGTCAACGTAGAAGGAAACAATGTGGTATTGTCAGCTGTTATAGACTATAAGGAACGCCTGCTGGCTGCCAAACGCTTCATTATTGTGGCGTGCGGTACGTCGTGGCATGCCGGGCTGATAGGCAAGCAACTGATAGAAACGTTTTGCCGTATTCCGGTTGAGGTGGAATATGCTTCTGAATTCCGTTATCGCGACCCGGTAATCAGTTCGGATGATGTGGTGATAGCCATTTCGCAGAGTGGTGAGACTGCCGATACGCTGGCTGCCGTAGAGCTGGCCAAGAGCCGGGGAGCTTTCATATACGGCATCTGCAATGCCGTCGGTTCGAGCATTCCGCGGGCTACCGATACGGGGTCGTACATACACGTTGGTCCCGAAATCGGTGTGGCTTCTACCAAGGCCTTTACGGGGCAGGTGACGGTGCTTGCCATGCTGGCACTGACGTTGGGACGCGAGAAGGGAACGATAGATGAAGCCAAGTACGTGTCCGTAGTGCAAGAGTTGCAGCACATTCCGGAGAAGATGGAAGAGGTGCTGAAGCTGAACGACCGCATAGCCGAACTGTCCAAGATATTCACCTATGCGCATAACTTCATCTACCTGGGTCGCGGATATGCCTATCCGGTGGCACTGGAGGGTGCGCTGAAGCTGAAAGAAATATCCTACATACATGCCGAGGGTTATCCGGCTGCCGAGATGAAGCACGGTCCTATTGCCTTGATCGATGCCGAAATGCCGGTCGTTGTGGTGGCCACGCAGAACGGACTTTACGAAAAGGTACTGAGCAACATACAGGAGATAAAGGCACGCAAGGGCAGGGTAGTGGCACTCGTGACCAAGGGAGACAACATTATTAGCCGCGTGGCCGACACGGTGATCGAACTGCCTGCCGTCATGGAATGCCTTGACCCGCTGATAACAACTGTCCCCTTGCAGCTGCTGGCCTATCACATTGCTGTGTGCAAGGGCATGGATGTGGATCAGCCGAGAAACCTGGCAAAGTCGGTTACAGTAGAATAATAGAATAATCCGGATAATGATATGGAACAATTGAAACATGAATGCGGTGTGGCGATGATACGCCTTCTAAAGCCGCTCGATTATTACCAGAAGAAGTATGGCACGTGGATGTACGGGCTCAACAAGCTCTATCTGCTTATGGAAAAGCAACACAACCGCGGACAGGAAGGAGCCGGACTGGCCTGTGTCAAGCTGGCTGCCAATCCCGGCGAGGAATACATGTTCCGCGAGCGTGCTTTGGGTTCGGGTGCCATTACCGAAATCTTCTCGACGGTGCAGAGCCACTTCAAGGATCTGACTCCCGAACAGCTGGCCGATGCCGGTTATGCCGAGAAGTGCCTGCCGTTTGCCGGCGAAGTCTACATGGGGCATTTGCGCTATTCCACTACCGGCAAGTCGGGACTGACTTATGTGCACCCCTTCCTGCGCCGCAACAACTGGCGGGCCAAGAACCTGGCTCTTTGCGGCAACTTCAATCTGACCAACGTTGACGAAATATTTGCCCGCATCACGGCCATGGGCCAACATCCCCGCAAGTATGCCGATACGTATATCATGCTCGAACAGGTAGGCCATCGTCTGGACCGCGAGGTAGAACGTCTGTTCAACATGGCCGAAGCCGAAGGACTGACCGGCATGGATATTACGCATTATATCGAAGAGCATATCGACCTGGCCAATGTCCTGCGTACTTCGAGCAAGGACTGGGATGGCGGTTACGTGATGTGCGGTCTGACAGGCAGCGGCGAGAGCTTTGCCGTGCGCGATCCGTGGGGTATCCGTACAGCCTTCTGGTATCAGGACGAAGAGATAGCCGTGCTGGCTAGCGAACGTCCCGTGATACAGACCGTGCTCAATGTCCCGGCCGACAGCATTCGCGAGCTTCAGCCCGGACAGGCCATTTTCATCAGCAAGGCAGGCCGCTTGCGTGCGGTGCAGATCAACAAGCAGCGCGGACTGAAGCCCTGTTCCTTCGAACGCATCTACTTCAGCCGTGGCAGCGATATGGACATCTACCGCGAACGCAAGCTGCTGGGCGAGAAGCTGGTGCCCAGCATCCTGAAAGCTGTCAATTACGACATCGACCATACCGTCTTCTCCTTCATCCCCAATACAGCCGAGGTAGCTTTCTACGGAATGCTTCAGGGACTGGACGAGTATCTGAACGAGGAGAAGGTGAAACAGATAGCCGCTTTGGGCCACAACCCCAGTCACGACGAACTGGAACGCATCCTGTCGCGCCGCATCCGTAGCGAGAAGGTAGCCATCAAGGACATCAAGCTGCGCACGTTCATCGCCGAAGGCAACACGCGCAACGACCTGGCGGCCCACGTTTACGACATTACCTACGGCAGTCTGGAGGCCGGGGTGGACAATCTTGTCATCATCGACGACTCCATCGTTCGCGGCACCACCTTGCGTCAGAGCATTATCGGCATTCTGGACCGTCTCAATCCGAAGAAGATTGTCATCGTCAGCTCTTCGCCACAGGTACGCTATCCCGACTATTATGGCATCGACATGTCGCGCATGAGCGAGTTCATCGCCTTCCGTGCTGCCATCGAGCTGTTGCGCGACCGCGACATGAAGGACGTCATCGCCGCCGTCTACCGCAAGTCAAAGGATCAGGCCGACCTGCCCAAGGAGCAGATGGTGAACTACGTGAAGAACATCTACGCTCCCTTCACCGACGACGAGATTTCGGCCAAGATGGTGGAACTGCTCAAGCCCGAGAATGTCCGTGCCAAGGTGCAAATCGTCTACCAGCCCCTTGAAGGACTTCACGAGGCCTGTCCCAACCATCCGGGCGACTGGTACTTCAGCGGCGACTATCCTACGCCGGGCGGTGTGAAGCTGCTGAACAAGGCGTTTATCGACTATATCGAGCAGGTGTACCAGTTCTAGCCTCACCCCCCGGCCCCCTCTCCCAAAGAGAGGGGGAGGAGAGGGCATATCGTATGATACTTTATTATATGTACAACTATACCTTATTATATATACAACATGACTAATCAGCATTCAACTAATTTACATTCTTCCTCCCCCCTCTCCTTGGGAGAGGGGAAGGGGGTGAGGCTTTGCCTCTCCGACGGTACCGTTTTCCGCGGCCGTTCGTTCGGTTATGAAAAGCCGGTAGCAGGCGAGGTGGTATTCAACACGGCCATGACGGGTTATCCCGAGAGCCTGACCGACCCCTCGTATGCCGGACAGTTGATGACCCTGACCTACCCGTTGGTGGGCAACTACGGCGTACCTCCCTTCACCATCGAAGCCAACGGACTGGCTACGTTCATGGAGAGTGAGAAGATTCATGCCGAAGCTATCATCGTCAGTGACTACTCGGAGAACTACAGCCACTGGAATGCTGTAGAAAGCCTGGCCGATTGGTTGAAGCGCGAGCAAGTGCCTGGCATCACGGGCATCGACACCCGCGAACTGACCAAGGTGTTGCGCGAGCATGGGGTGATGATGGGGCGCATCGTATTCGATGACGCAATGGATAATGGAGAATGGAGAATGGATAATTACGGTGAGGTGAACTATGTAGACCGCGTTTCCTGTAAGGACATTATTGTCTATGCCGGAGGGGAAAGCAAGACTTTTCCCGTCTCCACCCCGATGGAAGAGCTTAATTCTCAATTATCCATTTTCCATTCTCAATTAAAGGAGGTCGTCCTTGTCGATTGCGGCGTAAAGACCAACATCCTGCGCTGTTTGCTGAAGCGTGGGGTCGAAGTAATCCGTGTGCCTTGGGATTACGACTTCAACGGTTTGCAGTTCGACGGCCTGTTCATCTCCAACGGAC
>NZ_CASFWU010000121.1 GCF_949298305.1 uncultured Bacteroides sp.
ACCAAGAGGGAGCGTTTCTCTGCCATTCCGATTATACGTTGAATTTCCGAGGTTCACCACAAACGGAATGAAGCCAAACGCTTCCAATACTATGTCTGCCAAAAGCCTAAAGAGGCTAATGACGCGCCAAAGATACAAAAAAATCGCATTATACAGGCAGATTCCCCTGGAAATATTTGCAGCATTGATATTTTCTATTATAAGGAACAAATCAAGGCCGCTTTCATTCTATAGAAACAGACAATCAAAAACAGCAACTTTACGGGTATCAACTTTTGATTGCTGCATCTTTGAATCACTATAACCTTTTAGATTATGATGATACAATAAAACCACCGTATCAAAGTCCGTTGAAAGATTATTTTGATACAGTGGCGATATTGACACAAAGAGCTTAAAGCAGCAAGTTTCTCACAGAATTTATGTAGTTGGTGCTATGATTATGCTACTAATTCTCTAATACTTACGTTGGGAATAGAATTCATTTGTTTATATAAATTTTTATATGTTTTCATTATCCTTGTTATTGAAGTTGTTTTTGCGCTTAATGTTCTAACCTTAGCTTCAACAGCACTCATATCATAATTACATTCTTTGAGTAACAAACAATGCTCGTAGTCTCTTAATGTCATAGTCCTATGTTGGCAATCATTATATTTTATGGCTTCATCAATAACGGATAGGATAGGGTTTGCCTTTGAGGTCAATACCGCTAATAAATTGTTGTTTGGAATGTTCAAAAGGTTTCTGATTTGATCCATGGTGTTGATATTTAGTTCAAAGCGTGTCTTGCCGTTGAAGTACGACAGTATTTCGTTGGGATTTGATACAGCATTCAGAAAGTATCGGTTATTTGCCGATTGTAGTTCTTTTGCCTTATCGTATACGATTAGGCGTTTCTTATATCTTGGAGTCGTTACTACGTTTTCTATTGTTATACCTTCTTTCCGATATGGTTTTGTTACCCACTTCATGTAATTGGATAGGTTTTGCCTTACATTGGTAATGATGTCCTGCATTAAGCCGCACTCTATATCTTTGGTAATATCGCATTTCACTACATTAGAATCTGTCATAATAGACTCTACATTCAAATGGCAAATACCTAATCTGTTGATTTGTGACAAACAGTCCTTAGCCGTGTATATATCGATAAGGTTTGTGTAATTGTCTAAAAGGATTTTTCCCGTAAATTCTAATACCAGCTCATTGTGTTGATAGTTCACCATTACTAAGAGATAGAAAGGTCTTTCTTGCTGATATTTATAATAAAGGATACTATCCTCTTTGCTGTTCAATATAAATTTGCTATAATCTATATCGCTGATGTAATCAATCTTTGTTACTAATTTCAGTTTATCAAATTTGAGCATTTAAAAACGTATATACATTTTATTTAGTCTTGCAGTATTGCAAGTTTTGTCACCTTGAGAAGTGGTGATATTTAAGGTAGGTTCTTAGCCTACCTTATTATTTGTAGTCGGTTTGTTGGGTATGGTTTTCCAATAATCCTTAAGTCCATTGCTAATGGCTTCTTTGTGGGTGAAAGATTTGCTTCTTCCTTTCATGCTTTGACTTATTTTCTGTTTTGTTTCATCTGATAATTCTCTGTACTTTCTTTTCATCGTTTTATGTTTATGTTGTTATTATATATAATAAATATATCTTAATTTGGAAAGTTTATCAAGTTTGATAAGTTCATCTAAAATTCTATAGAAAATTTTGAGAGAATACGGAACACTTGGATTGAAGACATACCCCCTCTTTCTTAAGGAGGCATTATAAGCAGGGATACGGGGGTAGGAAGACATACATCCCCCTACTTGCCAATATGTTACAACTCCATCCCTTACAAAAAATGCTACTGGAAGCGTTTGCCTATAATTTAGGGGTAAGTTTTAAGGTCTATGCAATGTAATCTTTATACCACTCTGCAAACTCTACAAGTTTTAGAAAATCCTCTTTGAAAGTTCGATAATCTTTCATACCTTCGCACCCCAAGCGAGGCCGTCTCAACATAACATGCGAGACGGCCTCGCTTGTATCCGCCCGCAACCATCCCCCCACGTTCTCAGGACTCAGGAGATGCTGGGCGGACACATAGGGTTGCAGAAGAAATACTATCATCAAAAGTCATGTCTTCTCTGAAAATGAAGAGACAGACGCCTCCAATACCTCCAAATAAAAGTTAGGGGAGACGGGACAATGTCACGCAATGGCGGCTGTGTCGGCAAGCGACGATACCGGTCGGGAAAGCAGTGGCATTCAGGTCTGAAACGGACATCTGTCTTTGCTGCCCATTTCATAAAAAAGATTTAATGCGGGCGGTTATACCGATTAAATATTGTACTTTTGCCACCTGAATACTAACCTGAATACTTGATGGCAGCAAAAAAAGAAAACTATTTTCATCTCGGGCTGACCGATGAGGAAGTGCGGAAGAGCCGCGCTGAACATGGCACCAATCTGTTGACACCTCCCCAACGCCCTTCTTTGTGGAGGCTTTATCTGGAAAAGTTTGAAGACCCGGTCGTCAGGGTTCTGCTGGTGGCAGCCCTGTTCTCACTGATTATATCCATCATTGAAAACGAATACGCCGAGACCATCGGCATCATTGCGGCCATTCTGCTGGCTACGGGCATCGGCTTCTTCTTCGAGTACGACGCCGGGCGCAAGTTCGACCTGCTCAATGCCGTCAACGAGGAGACGCCCGTCAAGGTGCTGCGCAACGGGCACGTGCAGGAAGTGCCCCGCAAGGATGTGGTGGTGGGTGACGTCGTCCTGCTGGAGACGGGCGAAGAGGTGCCCGCCGACGGCCGGCTGCTGGAAGCCGTCTCGATGCAGGTGAACGAATCGAACCTGACGGGCGAACCGGTGGTGAACAAGACCACCACGGAGGCCGACTTCGACCCGGAAGCCACCTACGCCTCCGACCGCGTGATGCGCGGCACCACCGTGGTGGACGGACATGGCGCGATGCACGTGGACGCCGTGGGCGATGCCACCGAGATTGGAAAAGTGGCCCGGCAGAGCACCGAACAAAGCACCGAACCGACACCTCTTAATATACAGCTCACCAAGCTGGCCAACCTGATTGGCAAAATCGGCTTCTCGGCCGCCGCCCTGGCTTTCGCCATCTTCTTCGTCAAAGACGTCCTTCTCTACTACGACTTCCGTTCCTTCCACACCTTCCGCGACTGGTTGCCCGCCCTGCAGGCCACGCTGAAATACTTCATGATGGCCGTCACGCTGATTGTGGTGGCCGTGCCCGAAGGGCTCCCCATGAGCGTCACCCTCAGCCTGGCGCTGAACATGCGGCGGATGCTCTCCACCAACAACCTGGTGCGCAAGATGCACGCCTGCGAGACCATGGGCGCCATCACCGTCATCTGCACCGACAAGACGGGAACCCTGACACAGAACCTCATGCAGGTGCAGGAGGAACGCATGGAGACCACCGACCGCGACCTGATAGCCGAAAGCATCTGCGCCAACTCCACCGCCTTCATCGAGGAGGATACGGCCGACGGCCGGCGCAAGGGCGTGGGCAATCCTACCGAAGTGGCCCTGCTGCTCTGGCTCGACGCCCAGGGCAAGGACTGCATGGCCCTGCGCGAGGCGGCCCCGGTGCTCAGCCAGCTGACCTTCTCTACCGAGCGCAAGTACATGGCCACGCTGGTAGACTCTCCGCTGCTGGGCCGCCGCGTGCTCTACGTGAAGGGCGCCCCCGAAGTGGTGATGGCCCGATGCGGCCTGCCTGCCGCCTTGCAGGAAAGCTACGAGGCCACCCTGCTGCAATACCAGAACCGCGCCATGCGCACGCTGGCCCTGGCCTACCGGCCCGTAGGCGCCGACGAGGGAACCGACTGCGCGGCCCTGGCGAATGGAGGAAGCCTGACCTTCATCGGCATCGTAGCCATCAGCGACCCCATCCGCCCCGACGTGCCCGCAGCCGTGGCCCGTTGCCGGGAGGCAGGCATCGGGGTGAAGATTGTGACGGGCGACACGCCCGGAACCGCCACCGAGATTGCCCGCCAGATAGGACTCTGGACCGCGGACGACACGGAGCGCAACCGCATCACCGGAGCCGACTTTGCCGCCCTGACCGACGACGAGGCGCTGGAACGGGTGATGGACCTGAAAATCATGTCGCGCGCACGGCCCACGGACAAGCAGCGCCTCGTGCAGCTGCTCCAGCAGAAAGGCGCCGTGGTGGCCGTGACGGGCGACGGCACGAACGACGCGCCCGCCCTGAACCACGCGCAAGTGGGCCTCTCGATGGGTACGGGCACCTCCGTAGCCAAGGAAGCCAGCGACATCACCTTGCTGGACGACTCGTTCAACAGCATCGGCACCGCCGTCATGTGGGGACGCTCGCTCTACAAGAACATACAGCGCTTCATCGTCTTCCAGCTCACCATCAACTTCGTGGCGCTGTTCATCGTGCTGCTGGGCTCGCTGGTGGGCACCGACCTGCCCCTCACCGTGACGCAGATGCTGTGGGTGAACCTCATCATGGACACCTTTGCCGCCCTGGCCCTGGCCTCCATCCCGCCCAGCGAAAGCGTGATGAAGGAGAAGCCCCGCAAGCCTGCCGACTTCATCATCACCCCGGGCATGAGGCGGATGATATTCGGTGTGGGCCTGGCCTTTGCCTGCATCCTGATGGGGATGCTGCTCTATTTTGAACAGGAGGGCATGACCGTGCGCGAGCTCACCATCTTCTTCACCTTCTTCGTGATGCTCCAGTTCTGGAACCTCTTCAACGCCCGCGTGTTCGGCACCACCGACTCCGCCTTCAAGAACATCTCCAAGTCCTACGGCATGGAGCTGATTGTGCTGGCCATTCTGGGCGGACAGTTCCTCATTGTGCAGTTCGGCGGAGCCGTGTTCCGCACCGAGCCGCTCGACGGGCCGACGTGGCTCCTCATCATCGCCTCCACCTCGCTGGTATTGTGGGTGGGCGAGGCCGTGCGCCTGGTCCGCCGTCTAATGCAGAAAAGATCATGATACAGAAAAAGATAAAGAACCTGATTTTCGACTTCGGCGGCGTGCTCATTGACCTCGACCGCCAGCGTTGCATCGAGCGCTTCAGGCAGTTGGGCCTGACGGACGTGGAGGACATGCTGGGCCTGTACGCCCAGCAGGACTTCTTCCGAAAACACGAAAAGGGCCTCATCACCGATGCCGAGTTCAGAGACACCATCCGCACGCTGTCCGGCCGGCAGCTGACCGATGCCCGGATAGACGACGCCTGGAACAGCTTCCTGGTGGGCATCTCCCCAAGCAAGCTCGACATGCTGCTGCACCTGCGCAAGGACTACGTCATCTACCTGCTGAGCAACACCAACCACATCCACTGGCAGTGGGCCTGCGAGAACGCCTTCCCCTACAAGAGCTTCCGCGTGGAGGACTACTTCGAGCAGATTTTCCTCTCCTACGAGATGAAGATGGCCAAGCCCTCGCCCGAAATCTTCCAAGCCGTGCTCTCCGAGACGGGCATCGAGCCGTCGGAGACCCTGTTCATAGACGATTCTGCCGACAACTGCCGCGCCGCCGCCGCGCTGGGCATAGACACTTATAACGCCAAACCCCATGAAGACTGGAGCCGGCTTTTCGGATAACAGCCCCTGCGTTGCCACCATCGGCTTCTTCGACGGGGTACACCGCGGGCACCGCTGCCTCATAGACCAGGTGCGCAGCCTGGCCGCCGCGCGCGGGTTGCCCTCGGCCGCCGTCACCTTCCCCGTACATCCGCGCAAGGTGATGCAGCAGGGCTTCTGCCCCGAACTGCTCACCACCTGCGACGAGAAGGTCGCCCTGCTGGCCGCGGCGGGCATAGACCGCTGCGTCATGCTGGACTTCACCCCGCAGCTGGCCCTCCTTTCCGCCCGCCGGTTCATGGCCCTGCTGAAGGAGCGGTACGGCATCGTGGCGCTGGTGATAGGCTACGACCACCGCTTCGGCCACAACCGCAGCGAGGGCTTCGACGACTACGTGCGCTACGGCGCCGAGCTGGGCATCGAGGTGGTGCAGGCCCGCGCCTTCTCGGACATGGAGGAGGGCGCCGGCGCCGGCCTGCCCTGCGGCGAGGTCAGCTCGTCCTGCATCCGCCAGCTGCTCCGCCGGGGCGACGTCTCCGACGCCGCGCGCTGCCTGGGCTACGACTACTTCCTGCAAGGCACGGTGGTGGGCGGCTACCGCGTGGGGCACACGCTGGGCTTCCCCACGGCCAACCTCCGCGTGGACGACGCCGACAAACTGGTGCCAGCCGACGGCGTCTACGCCGTGCGTGTCGCCGTGGACGGACAGACCCGCGGCGGCATGTTGAGCATCGGCTTCCGTCCCACCCTGGCCAACGGCGCCGACCGCAGCATCGAGGTCTACATCTTCGACTTCCGCGCCAACATCTACCGCCGTCCGCTCCGCCTCTCCTTCGTCAGCCGTGTCCGCGACGAACTGAAGTTCGCCTCGCTGGACGAGCTCGTGGCCCAGCTCCGCAAGGACGAGGAAACGGTGAGACGCATCCTCAACAGCGACGGCAACGGCCGGCTCGTCTGAATTCATCCCTTCTTTCCTGCCAATTCACCTCCCGCCTGCCCCAGCCCGGCATCCCGTCCAGGCAATGCCTGCACGGTCCGTGGACGAAGCTTGCACGGTCCGCGGACGAAGCTTGCACGGTCCGCGGACAAAGCTTGCACGGTCCGCGGACGAAGCTTGCACGGTCCGCGGACGAAGCCTGCACGGTCTGCGGACGTAGCCTGCACGGTCTGTGTCCGCCGGAAACCGTGTCAGCGGCCGGAATTTCTCCCCTTTTCGCCCCGTTTTATTGCAAAACAGAAGAAATTTATTGTTTTTCGATAAATTTTTTCTGTTTTTCTTTGGCTGTTTCCTCAAATAGTATTTCCTTTGCATATCGAAAAACGATAAATGATTATCGAGAAACGAAATTGGGAACCGAATTAACTCAAGTTTCGCAAGT
>NZ_CASFWU010000122.1 GCF_949298305.1 uncultured Bacteroides sp.
AAATCATTTTCAAATCAAAAAATCAATGAACGCTTATATTTGATTTAAAATTAATCGTTTAACTACAGTGATGTAATTTTTATCGCACCACTAATAAACTTAAAATAACTCTAAATAACTTGTGGAAGCATTGTCCATTTGGCGAAGTTCCTTTATTTTTGTACAATCGAGGATTAACAATATGAACGTTACTGAGGAGGAACGTGCATTGGATTTGTCGTCATGCCTCAATAACCTTTGAATAACTTAAGAATGACTTTTTATGGGGTTCATGAAACGAACAATTGGCATTTGCCTTGCGCTTCTTGCCTCTTGGGGGGCAAAGGCGCAATATGTTTCTGTGAGTTCAGAGACTTTGACTTCCGCTTATGCAGCGCTTGCCGGAAAGAACAGTCGTGAAAACCGGCAGGCTTTTTTTGATGCCTTTCCCAAGAACTGGATGGAATACATCACTACCTATCAATATGGTTCTGCCCTCTATGGACAGGCGGACAGGCATGTCCGGGCTTTGGGTGAGATGGCAGGGACTATAGCTGCTGATGCCTATTGCAAGCGGTTGGTGGATTTGTGTATCGGGGGAGAACTGGATGCGGATGCTCCCAATCACCTTCGGGCATTGGTGATGGATGTATTGCAGAAGAATGATGATTGCCGGAAGGGAATTTTCAGTTATCTGTCCAAACTGCGCAGAGGCCATCGTTTTCAGTTTTGGTTCTTCTGTCTGTCGAACATTGTCCGTTCATCTTCCTTAGAAGGCGAATACGCCCGACTGAACGAATATGCCAAGAATTGCTGTCCTGAAGAAGCCGAAATCATGGCCGATGCATACAAGTATGCCTATGATGGCGTCAACTTCGTTCATGACGGGTATGGTTTGTAGGAGATTCCGGCTTTAATGCTTTTTTAATGGAAACGGAATGAAAATACTGGTTACTTACGCCGTTCAAGGCGAATTTGCGGAATTGAAGTTTCCCGGCATGAGGGGAGACGACGAGGTGCAGGTGGGCTACTTGCGCACGGGCATCGGCAAGGTGAAGTCGGCCTATTACCTGACCGACGCGCTCAACCGCCTGCAGCCCGATGTAGTGATTAACGTAGGGACGGCAGGCACGGTCGGCCACCGTGTGGGCGACATCTTTGTCTGCCGCCGCTTTGTCGACCGCGACATGCTGCAGCTGAAAGGGCTGGGCGTTGACTATCGTCTCGACGTCTCCGCCTTGCTGGAGGAGAAAGGGTATTGCCGCCACTGGCAGGCCGCTGACGGGGTATGCAACACGGGCGACTCCTTCCTGACCGGGCAGGCGGATGTGGAGGGCGACGTGGTGGACATGGAGGCATACGCCCAGGCGTGGGTGTGTCGTGCCAGGGGCGTGCCTTTTGTGGCGGTGAAGTATGCGGCCTATGTCATCGGGCAGCCTGCCTCTTGTGAAGAGCCGTTTTCCGGTGCCCGCCGGACGCTGGAAGCCTTCTTTGAGCAGACGGGCGGGCTCTGAGCGGCTAACGCCTCCGTCGGGAGACGGCCTGCTGCAGGATGTCGGCAAAGGCCTGTGCCGACTTCTTGCGGTAGACGCCTTGCGGCCAGAAGAGGAAGCCTTGTGTGGTGAGCCGTTCGACGGAGAGGATGGGTATTTTCACCAGTTCGGGTTCGTTGCGCACGGCGGCCTCGGTCAGTATGGTGGCCCATCGGCCTCCGTCCAGCAGGCGGATGATGGTCTGCACGTCGTTTATCTCCATGCCTACGGTCAGCTCCAGCTCTTTCTGGCGGCAGATTTCCTCAATCTTCCGGCGGGTGGCAAAGCCCTGTGCGGGCAGGATGAGGGGCGTCTGCGATAGCCTTTTCAGCGTCATGGACGATACGCCGGCCAGGGGGTGTGAGCGGTGGACAATGAAGTAGAGGCCCGAGGAGAAGAGCGGCAGGGTCTCGAACGTGCCGCAGCAGCCTTCGGGGCGGAAGGAGAGGACGCAGTCCATCTGCCCGCCGGCCAGTGCCTCCAGCAGTTCGTGGGAGGTGGCGAAGGTGATTTCCACTTTTATCTTCGGATAGGTGCGGGTAAACTCGGCCAGGGCGTCGGTGAGCAGGCCGCTCAGGCTGTAGGTGGCGCCTATCAGCAGGGTGCCCGTCTCTATTCCTTTCAGGTCGCGTATGATTTGCCGCCCGCTCTCGGCGTCCTGGATGGCTTTGCGGGCGTAGGGCAGGAAGGCGTTGCCTGCCTCGGTGGGCACCACGCGCTTGCCGATGCGGTCGAAGAGCAGCACATCCAGCTCTTCTTCCAGCTGCTTGATTTGTTGCGAAAGCGTGCTCTGCGAGATGTACAGCAGGCGGGCCGCTTCCGAGAAGTTCTGCTGTTCGCAGGCTTTTTCAAAGTACTTCAGTTGTCGGAGTTCCATGTCATCTATCGGTTTTGCCTATGGATGTTATCGAAAAATAGCGTTTTGCAAATATAGCCTTTTCTTCCCTTCCTCCTTAATTTTGCATCGTAAAAAGAACGATGCGACAATGAAAACAACCTCTTTATTCCCTGCCGGCGCCGATGAAAGGAAGCGCTTCCGCCTCATCCGCCTGTGTATGCTCCTGTCCGGGCTTTCCGTCTTTGCCCAGCTCTATCTGTTTCAGCCTCTGCTCTCCGAGCTCTGCGGCTACTATCAGGTGTCTGCGGTGGGCGGCAGCCTGGCTGTCTCATCCTCCACGCTGGGCATGGCGGCGGGGCTGTTTGTGCTGGCCTTTCGGGCCGATGCCGTGTCGCGTGCCCGGCTGATGGGTTTCTCGCTCATTGTCTCCAGCCTGCTGACACTGCTTTCGCCGCTTGCCTTCAGCTTTCCGCTGCTTCTGCTGGTCAACTTCCTGAAGGGAGCGGTGCTGGCAGGCGTGTCGGCCGTTGCCCTGGCCTATCTCACTGAAGAGGTGGACGCACGTGTCATCGGCCTGGCTATCAGCCTCTACCTGAGCGGCAATACGCTGGGCGGCATGGCGGGGCGTGTGTCGGGCACTCTGCTGGCCGGATGGGCGGGGTGGCACACGGCTGTCCTCGTCATCGGGGCGGTCAGCCTGCTGCTGGGCATGGCGTTTGTCCGCCTGCTTCCCGCTTCGCGCCACTTCCGCCCCGCATCCGTGCCTGTCAGGGTCAAGTTGGGGCAGATGGCCGCTTTCCTCAGGGACTTCCGCTTCATGGGCGTCTATCTGGTGGCGGCGTTGGCCATGGGCGTGTTCGTGAGTGTCTACAACTATCTCTCTTTCCTGTTGGAATCGCCCGCCTTCGGGCTTCCCCACTACGTGGTGGCGGGCGTGTTCCTGATGTACACGGCGGGAGTAGCGGGTTCGGTGCTGACAGGCCGCCTGTCCGACCGCTTTCATCCGCACGCGCTGTTGCGCTACTCCCTTTTGCTGATGGCGGCGGGCCTGTTCCTGTTGCTGGTCATGCGGCTGGAGGCCATTGTCTTGGGGCTGGGCATCCTGACGTTTGCCTTCTTCAGCACGCACACGCTGGCCAGCCGCATCGTCTCCATGCAGGCGCAGGAGGCGCGCAGCAGTGCCACCAGTCTCTACTGGCTCTTCTACTATGCAGGCTCCAGCCTGCTGGGCTCGGCCACGGGCAGCCTGCTTGCCGGCTTCGGCTGGGACACCTTCGTCTTGGGACTGGTGCTTCTGTTGGGCCTGTCGTTCGTGGTGGCGTGTGTGGTGTCGCCTGTACACCGGTTTAGTCTGAAAGCAATGAAATCTATTATTCACCCTTAAAAACTTGAAATGAATTATGAAGACTTTAATCAGTATGATGTGGGTCTGCCTGCTGGCCGCAACGGTGTCTGCGCAGACTGTAGTGAACGTGATTGACAACGGCATCCGTTATTGCGAGAGCACGCTGCCTTACGACGGCGGCATCCTGATAGCCAACTTCGGCACAGAGGAACTTAATCCGCTGAACACCGAGGGGAAGGGCTATATCGTCCTCCACAAAGATGGCAAGAATGAAGTGCTGATACCTGCCGACGGCCATCTGTCGGCTCCCAAGGGGATGCTGGCGCGCGACGGCCGCCTCTACGTGTGCGACGTCAATAAAGTAATGTCCTATCATCTGGCGGACAAAGGTTCGGAGCCTCTGACCATCGCCCTGCCCGAAGGACATCTGTTTGCCAACGACCTGGTGGCCGACGGCCGTTACCTTTATATATCGGTGACGAACACGGGCACCATCTTCCGGGTGGACATCAGCAATCCCTCCCGCCCAAGCACGCCCGAAGAGTGGCTGAAGGTGGCCGGCCCCAACGGATTGTTGCTGCACGACGGCGCCCTCTATGTGGCTTCCTATCCGGCGGACGGCAACACGACCGACGCACATGTGGTCTATCGCGTGGCCAATCTGGAGAAGCCCGTGGCCGAGAAGTGGATGGACGTGCCCGGACAATATGACGGCCTGGCCCTCTCGTCGGACGGAAAGGCGCTCTATGTGACCAACTGGACACCTGCCGGCGTGAGCCGCATTGACCTCGCCACACGCGCCCTGACTCCTCTCGGCATCGACCTGCCGCAGGCACTCGTAGGGCCGGCCGACATCAGCGTGAAAGATGGTTGCATCTACATCCCCGACCTGCCCAACAGCCGCGTTGTGGTGGTGAAAGAGTAGGGGAGCGGGCGCGTCACTTCAGCGTCTTGTACGAAAGGATGTGCCACGTCACGCCCGTGGCCACCGCCAGCAGCAGCGCCTTTATCCACACCTGTGGAAACAGAAAGACGGCGCAGTAAAGGAGGGTGAGCCACGTCAGCCCGACGGAGACGATTTTGGCATGAAGCGGTATGGCTTTATGTTCGCGGAAGTTGCGGATGTAAGGACCCAGCCGCTTTTGTCGTAGCAGCCAGTCGTACAGGCGCGGAGAGCCGCGGAAGTAGAGGGCGGCCGTCAGCAGCAGGAAGGGCGTGGTGGGCAGCAACGGCAGGAAGATGCCTGCAATGCCCAGCCCCAACGACAGGCTCCCGAGGAGGATATAGAGGATTTTCATGGCGCAAATGTAGGGAAAATCATGAAGAAATCCGTATTTTTGCCCCCGCATCGAGGTGACATTAGATGCGTTTCTTTAGCTACGAGTTACAAGCTACGAGCTACAAGTAGTGTATGGAGGATGTATGTGAGAAAGGAGTTGGCTACTCGTAGCTAAAAAAACTCGTAGCTTGTAGCTTGTAGCTCGTAACTTGTAGCTAACCAACAACCAATTAACAACGTCTTTATGTACACAGTAGTCAAACGAATGGAGGTGTCGGCCGCCCACAGCCTGCGTCTCTCTTATCCCAGCAAGTGTGAGAATCTGCATGGTCACAACTGGATTATCACCGTCTGGTGCCGCTCGCACGAGCTCAATGCCGACGGCATGGTGGTCGATTTCAGTCACATCAAGCAAGTGGTGATGGGGCAGCTCGACCACAAGAATCTGAACGAAGTCATCCCCTGCAACCCCACGGCCGAGAACATAGCCCGTTGGGTGTGCGACCAGATACCCGCCTGCTTCAAGGTGGAGGTGCAGGAGTCCGAAGGTAATACGGCCATCTATGAGAAAGATTAACGAGATATTCTATAGCCTGCAAGGCGAAGGCTACCACACGGGCACGCCCGCTGTGTTCGTCCGTTTCTCGGGCTGCAACCTGAAGTGCCCCTTCTGCGACACGCAGCACGAGGACGGGGTGATGATGAGCGATGACGACATCCTGGCCGAAGTCTGCCGATACCCTTCTGCGATGGTGATACTGACGGGTGGCGAACCTTCGCTTTGGATTGACGAGGCGTTTGTCGGCCGTCTGCACGAGGCAGGGAGATACGTCTGCATCGAAACCAACGGCACCCGCCCCCTTCCTGCGAACATCGACTGGGTGACCTGCTCGCCCAAGCAAGGCGGAGCGTTGAGGCTGACGCGCATGGACGAGGTGAAGGTGGTGTACGAGGGTCAGGACCTGGCTCCCTACGAGCAGCTGCCCGCCGCCCACTTCTTCCTCCAGCCCTGTTCGTGCCTGAACACGGCCGAGACGGTGGCTTGCGTCCTGGAGCATCCGCGTTGGAGGCTCAGCCTGCAGACGCATAAGCTGATCAATATTCAATAAATGATTAACAATACATTATAATCTGATGAACCCATGAAGGTAGGTTTGTTTATTCCATGTTATATCAACGCCATCTATCCGCAAGTGGGAGTGGCGTCCTACAAACTGCTGAAAAGCCTGGGCGTGGACGTCGACTATCCGCTCGACCAGACATGTTGCGGACAGCCTATGGCCAACGCCGGTTTTGAGGGCGAGGCCGCGAAGCTGGCCCTTCGTTTTGACGACCTGTTCAAGGCCTACGATTATGTGGTAGGTCCTTCGGCCAGTTGCGTAGCCTTTGTAAAACTGAACCATCCCGGCATCCTGAAGCACGAAGGACACCAGTGCCAGAGCGCAGGGAAAATCTACGACCTGTGCGAGTTTGTACACGACGTGCTGAAGCCTTCCTCGCTGAAAGCCGGCTTCCCCCACAAAGTGAGCATCCACAACAGCTGCCACGGCGTGCGCGAGCTGAACCTCTCATCGCCCAGCGAGCGCAACATCCCCTATTACAACAAGCTCCGCGACCTGCTGTCGATGGTGCAGGGCATCGAGGTCTTCGAACCTGCCCATCCCGACGAGTGCTGCGGCTTTGGCGGTATGTTTGCCGTCGAAGAGCAGGCGGTGTCCGTCTGTATGGCTCAGGATAAAATCAGACATCACATGGAGACGGGAGCCGAATACATCACCGGCGCCGACAGCTCTTGTCTGATGCACATGCAGGGCGTCATCGACCGTGAGCACCTGCCCGTGAAAACCATTCATATTGTCGAAATATTAGCTTCACAACTATGAGTACCAAGCATTCGCGAGAAGGCCTGCCAGCTGAAACTATACTCCAACAGCCACCTGGACGAGCTGTTGGTGGAGTTTGAGAAGAATGCCACAGCCAACGGCGCCATTGTGCATTGGGCCAAGGATGCCGAAGAATACCGCCAGATTATCTACGACCTGCTCAGCAGCCACGGTGTGAAGCGCTTTGTCAAGAGCAAGTCCATGCTCTCCGAAGAGTGCGAGCTCGACCCCTTCCTGATATCGAAGGGCATCGACACGGTGGAGACCGACCTGGGCGAGCGCATCCTGCAACTGATGCACCTGCCGCCCAGCCATGTAGTGTTGCCTGCTATCCACATCAAGCGGCAGCAGGTGGGCGAGCTCTTCGAGAGGGAGATGGGCGCCGAGAAAGGCAATTACGACCCCACTTACCTGACGCACGTGGCCCGCAAGAATCTGCGCAATATCTTCCTGAATGCCGATGCTGCCATGACTGGCGCCAACTTCGCGGTAGCCTCGACGGGCGACGTGGTGGTGTGCACCAACGAGGGCAATGCCGACATGGGCATGTCCTGCCCCAAGCTGAACATATCGGCTTTCGGGCTCGAAAAGATTGTGCCCGACATGGAGGCGCTGGGCGTCTTCACCCGTTTGTTGGCACGTTCGGGCACCGGTCAGCCCAGCACTACCTATACTTCGCATTTCCGCTCGCCGCGGCAGGGTGGTGAGTATCACATCATCATCGTAGATAACGGACGTACAGAGATGTTGGCCAATGCCGACCACATCCGCCTGCTGAACTGCATCCGATGCGGAGCGTGCATGAACACCTGCCCCGTCTACCGGCGGAGTGGGGGATACTCGTACACCTACTTCATCCCCGGTCCCATCGGCATCAATCTGGGCATGGCCCACGACCCGCAGAAGTATTACGACAACCTGTCGGCCTGTTCGCTTTGCCTGTCCTGCTCCAACGTTTGCCCTGCCAAGGTCGACCTGGGCGAGCAGATATACAAATGGCGTCAGGGCTTGAAAGCCATCGGCAAGGCCAGCACCGAGAAGCAATACATGTCGGCAGGCATGAAGTTTCTGATGGAGCGTCCGCACCTGTTCAATACGGCTTTGTGGGCAGCCCCGATGGTGAATGCCCTGCCACGGTTTATGAAGTACAACGGGCTGAACGACTGGGGGAAAGGGCGCGAGTTGCCCAAGTTTGCTTCCGAGTCGTTCAACGAAATGTGGAAGAAGAATCAAGTTCAAGGAAAGGAGGAGAAACAACCATGAGCAGCCGTGATGAAATTTTGGAAAAGATACGCCGCAACACCCGCCAGCGTTTCGACTATCCCCAGTGGGCGGTGCAGGCAACGACCTATGCGGACAAGATCAGTCAGTTTTGCGATGTCAGCCGTCAGGTGGGCGGCAATGCCGTCGTGTGGCAGGAGGGCGATACCCTCGACTCGCTGATCCGCACCCACTTCCCCGAGGCGCGGAGCATTGCTTCGAACCTGCCCGAGGTGGAATGTGCTACGCTCAATCCAGATGACGTGGAGCGTGCGCAGGAGCTGAACGGCATCGACCTGGCCGTCGTCCCAGGTGAGATAGGAGTGGCCGAGAACGGTGCTGTGTGGATACCTCAGGCCGTGAAGCATAAGCTGCTTTACTTCATAGCCGAGGCCTTGCTCATCGTTGTCGACCGCAACCGCCTTGTCAACAACATGCACGAAGCCTATGCAGCCCTGAAGTCGGAGGCCTATCCTTATGGGGTCTTCATCTCGGGTCCTTCGAAGACGGCGGACATCGAGCAGGCGTTGGTGATGGGTGCCCACGGAGCCCGCAAGGTGCTGGTGGTGCTGAAGTAAGCGAAACATAAAGAACAGCCGTATGCCGAATGATATGAACGGTGGTGGTATGAGAGGGCGGAAAACGAAAGTAGGAAGAAAACTGCTTCGTTTTCCTCCTACTCAATTGCACGGGAAGAGAGACTCGAACTCCCGACACTCGGTTTTGGAGACCGATGCTCTACCAACTGAGCTATTCCCGTGTTTGCGGCTGCAAAGGTAATGGAAAGTTTTGAATATGCATTGCTCAAAGCATCTGCAGCTCCTGATACATGAGGCGGTAGACGGCTGCCTTTTTCTCCAGTGCCAGCGGATAGGCCCGCGAGGAGGAAGGCATGCGATAGAGGCGCATGGGGCGGCCGTCGGCCACGAACCCGGTGAAGTCGCCCACCTTGGGCGGGACAAGACTGAATTGGGCGCAGAGGGTTTCGGTGGCTTTCTCGCCTGTGGTGACGATGGCACGGCATTGGGGCAGCTTGTCGAGCATCGTGCGGATGTCGGTGGGCTGCACCACTTCGAGAAACTTGTCCGACGCATTGTCCTGCAGGCGGCGGACGGCGGTGGCAGTGTCGAACAGGGCAATGCCCTTCTCCTGAAGAAATGCAATGAGCCTCTCCTTGCAGAAGGCTTTTTCTCCCCTGACCACAAAGTGCTCCCTGTCGCCGAAGAAGATGAGGCCCACGATGCGCCACATGTCGTTATTCCAATTGGGGTAATAAAACTCCATGCTCCAGCGCTTGCGTTGCGGCGGAAAGCTGCCCAGCATCAGCAGGCGTGCATTTTCGGGCAGGAAAGGTTCAAGAGGATGTTGTTCGGTTTCCATGTGACTGTGCTTTTTAGGGTAATGTTTCGTTTATCCGGTTATTTCCAGATTGCTGATTTCCTCTGTGATGCGGAAGGGAAAATCGGGGTATTCATAGAGGCTGAAGCGGGATTCAGTCTCGCCCTGCGTATATCCCCAGATGGTGGCATATTCTTCCACGTCCTCGCCCATGGCCTGCAACTGTCGCAGGTAGGCCGCCACTGACTTGTTTTCTACAATGTAGATTTGCCCCATGCGGTCGATGATGGGGCTGTGGCGGCGTGTGCCGTCGTGGTCGAAGCGGAGGATGCGCTTCCCCTCCGCCGTGATGCCCACCATGCTGAAGGTCATGCTCTTGCCGATGGCAGGCAGGTTCAGCACATTGCGGTCGGTGGCAAGGAAGGGAAGGTGGTGCGTCTTGAGGAAGCGGCGGATGCACCCGGCAGGGTCTTGTGCGGCTTGCAGAGAAGCAGACAGACTACGGGCTTCGTCGGGAGGAAGAAGGCCGAAGCGTTTCTCCTCGCATTGCTCTTGCAGGGAGCGGCAGTTGGGAGCGAATACGGCGTAGTTTTCCTCAAACCCCTTGACGGAGAAGGTGTAGTAAGGTATTACACCCTGTTGGTTG
>NZ_CASFWU010000123.1 GCF_949298305.1 uncultured Bacteroides sp.
CTTAATCACAAGCAATGAAGGAATTCATACAGTTGATGAGGCGTTTCGTGTCGCCTTACAAGAAGTACATCGGTTGGGCAGTCCTGCTCAACATCCTGTCAGCCGTGTTCAACGTCTTCTCGTTCACCATCCTGATTCCCATCCTGAACATCCTCTTCAAGACGGGAGCCAACGACCGGGTGTACCACTTCATGGAGTGGGGCAGCGGAAGCCTGAAGGACGTGGCCACGAACAACTTCTACTACTACGTCACCCGCATGATTGATGTCTACGGCCCTGTGATGACACTGCTCTTCATGGGCCTCTTCCTGGCCTTTATGACCCTGCTCAAGACGTCCTGCTACTTCGCCTCGTCGGCCGTGATGATACCCCTGCGCACGGGCGTGGTGCGCGACATCCGCGTGATGGTCTACTCCAAGGTGATGCGCCTGCCCCTGGGCTTCTTCTCCGAAGAGCGCAAGGGCGACATCATTGCCCGCATGAGCGGCGACGTGGGCGAGATAGAAAACTCCATCACCAGCTCGCTGGACCTGCTGATGAAGAACCCCATCCTGATTATCCTTTACTTCACCACCCTGATTGTCACCAGCTGGGAGCTGACGCTCTTCACCGTCCTCGTGCTGCCCGGCATGGGCTGGCTCATGGGCAAGGTGGGCAAGAAGCTGAAGCGCCAGTCGCTCGACGCCCAGGCCAAGTGGAGCAACACCATGTCGCAGCTGGAAGAGACCCTGGGCGGACTGCGCATCATCAAGGCCTTCATTGCCGAGGACAAGATGATACGCCGCTTCACCAAGTGCAGCGACGAGGTGCGCGACGCCAACAACAAGGTGGCCACCCGTCAGGCGCTGGCACATCCCATGAGCGAGTTCCTCGGCACGTTGCTCATCGTCCTCGTCCTCTGGTTCGGCGGTATGCTCATCCTTCGCGACGGTTCCACCATCGAGGCACCCACGTTCATCTTCTACATGGTCATCCTCTACAGCATCATCAACCCCCTGAAGGAATTCGCCAAGGCCGGCTACAACATCCCCAAGGGACTGGCCTCCATGGAGCGCGTGGACAAGATACTGAAGGCCGAGAACCCCATCAAGGAACCGGCTCATCCGAAACCACTGACCGGTCTGCACGACAAGATTGAGTTCCGCGACATCTCCTTCAGCTACGGCACCCGCGAGGTACTCCACCACGTCAACCTCACCGTGCCCCGCGGCAAGACCATCGCCCTCGTGGGACAGTCCGGCTCGGGCAAGTCCACGCTGGTCGACCTCCTGCCCCGCTACCACGACGTGCAGTCCGGCGCCATCACCATAGACGGCACCAACATCAAGGACGTCCGCATAGCCGACCTGCGCGGACTCATCGGCAACGTCAACCAGGAGGCCATCCTCTTCAACGACTCCTTCTTCAACAACATCGCCTTCGGCGTGGAGAACGCCACGATGGAGCAGGTCATCGAAGCGGCCAAGATTGCCAATGCCCACGACTTCATCATGGAGACCGAGCACGGCTACGACACCAACATAGGCGACCGCGGCGGCAAGCTCTCCGGCGGACAGCGCCAGCGCGTCAGCATCGCCCGTGCCATCCTGAAGAACCCGCCCATCCTCATCCTCGACGAGGCCACCTCGGCCCTCGACACCGAGAGCGAGCGCCTGGTGCAGGAGGCCCTGGAGCGCCTGATGAAGACGCGCACCACCATCGCCATTGCCCACCGTCTGTCCACCATCAAGAACGCCGACGAAATCTGCGTCCTCTACGAGGGACAAATCGTGGAACGCGGCACTCACGACGAGCTCCTGGCCAAGAACGGCTACTACAAGCGCCTGAACGACATGCAGTCGCTGGGCTGACACAGGCAGCCGTCCTTGAAGTGATGAATGGAGGAAGCAGACCATGGAACCGAACGACAAGATAGTAATCTACCGGACCGCCGACGGACAGACTGCCATCGACGTGAAGCTGGAGAACGAGACGGTGTGGCTTTCGCAGAGCCAGATGGCAGAACTGTTCCAGACGGACAGGACATCCGTCTTGCGCCATATAGGCAATATCTATAAAACTGGAGAGTTGGACGAGCAGTCAACTTGTGCATTTTTTGCACAGGTTCGTCAAGAAGGGAAAAGAACCGTTACCCGTAAGATTCCCTATTACAATCTGGACATGATAATTTCCGTCGGCTACAGGGTCAACTCCATGCGCGGCACCCAGTTCCGTATATGGGCCAACCGCATCCTGAAAGACTACCTCGTAAAGGGCTATGCCGTCGACCACGCCCTGGCCGAGCAGCGCTACGCCGAGCTGGTGAACCTCATCAACAAGAACAATTAGCCGATTCCCCTGCGGGCGGCAAACCTAACTGACCTAAAACAAATGCCTATGATACCCGATTTCGACTACACCCTGCTCCCCGACACCTATACCCTCTGTCTGCACGACGCCTGTCCCCGCGCCCAGGAGTGCCTGCGTCGTGCCATAGCCGAGGGCGTGCCCGCCGACCGTACCTGCATCCGCATCCTCTCCCCCGCCGCCGCCCGGCAGATGGCAGCCGAGGGATGCACGTATTTCAGCCCCATCCGGAAGGTGCGCTACGCACGGGGCCTCAAGAACGTGCTGAAGCAGTTGGAGCAGCTGCCCTACGACCGGGCTGTCGCCGCCAAGCAGGCCATCAAAGGCAACTTCGCCACACGCACCTACTACCGCGTCCGCAACGGACAACGCCCCGTCTTCCCCGACGAACAGGCTGATATAGAGCACGTATTCAGGGCCTTCGGACTGGAAGAAGACCCGGTCTACGATGACTTCATCTACTGTTACGACCTCCGTTAGCCGTCCCGCGCCACCCGCCTATCTCCCCCTCAGCCACCCGCCTTTCCAATGCTTTGTGAAATCCGCATGACAACGGCCGTGACATGCGGGAGTCATGGGTTGTGACACGCGGGAGTCACAGGCAATGACACGCGGGAGTCACAGGCAATGACATACGGGAGTCACAAGCTGTCACTCCCGTATGTCACTGCCGGCCACTTCCCGGAGTCTGCAGCAAAGAGAATAAGAGATGGGATTACTTCCGTCCGAAGTCCGCCGGAATCTCGCCCCACTGGTCGGTCTCCCACTTCCGTATCGGGGTGGTGTACGTGTTTTCGCGCAGCCATTTCTCGGCACGCTCTATCAGTTGGAAGAGGGCTTCGGTGCGGGGCTCGCGGGGCAGCTTGGTCTTGCATTGCTTCTGCCGCACCCAGGCGATGGCGTTGCGGCTGTCGCTGTAGATGGGCATGTCCAGCCCCTTCTGCTTCAGCAGGGCAAGGCCGTGGACCAGGGCGAGGAACTCGCCGATGTTGTTCGTGCCGTAGACGGGGCCGTAGTGGAACACCTGCTGGCGCGAGGGGAGGTGTACGCCGCGGTACTCCATCTGCCCGGGGTTGCCGCTGCAGGCGGCGTCGACGGCGAGGGCCTGCGTATCTCCGGCCTCTCCCCCCTGCCCCCCTCCCCCGTAGGGAGGGGGAAGCGTGCGGTTCCCCCCCCTCTCCTTGGGAGAGGGGGCTTGGGGGGTGAGGCCGCAGTTCATGGCCTCTTCCGCCTCCTCCTTGCTCTCGAAGGACTTGTATCGGGCACCCTTATACCCTTTAATTTGCAGCTGGCAGTCTGTCCAGTTGTCGTAGATGCCGGGCGTGACGCCTGCCCATACCACGTAGTATTTCTGTTTCTTCATAAGTTGTATGGAGAATTAGAAGTAGTAGCCCACGGAGATGTCAAACGAGCAGTTGTTGAGGTCTATCTCGTGCGGCGAGTCGGTGGAGTAGAAGGGGATGGCGCTCCATTGGATGCCTCCGCCGATATAGACGTGTCTGAGGACATAGGCCAGGCCGAGTGCCAGTCCGGCATCCACTTTCTTGTAGAAGGCCTTGTCGGCGCCGGCAGGCTTCTTGAAAAGGTCTCCTTCCTGGCCGTCGACTTTGTACTTGCCGCTGATGCCGAAGCCCACGTAGGGTCCCACACGGAGCAGGGTTCTGAAGCTGTTGGCATTCCATATCTTGAAGTCTACCAACAAGGGAACGGTCAGGTAGGTGGGGGTGACATCCGTGTTGACAGTCTTCCCTGATTCGTATGTCCGCCACGTGGCGTATTGCTGGCTGATGTTGACGGACGGGGTCAGCGAAATCAGGCGCGAGAGGGCGAAGCTGACTCCTACGCCGCCCTGAAACCCTATTTTTCCGCTGCCTTTGATGCTGTTGTCGTCGGTGCTGGTGGGCATTGGAGAACACATGCCGGCGGTGACGAAGGGGGTGACGACGCGCTCCTCCTTGCGCAGCTTCACGAGTATTTCACCCTCGTCCGGTATGCGGGCCGTCCGCCACTCCATGCCGATGGTGTGTACCGTGAGTTTCTTTGCGTCATCGGGGACGCCGGTCAGCACGAAGCGCCCGTCCATGTCGGTCACTGCTGTAATGTCCGTTCCTTTCACCGTGATTTCGGCTCCCACTATCGGCTGTCCGTCCTTTTGGGCGATGACCGTTCCTTTTACATCTTTGGCCGGCACCGTCTGTGGAATGCAAAGCACGGCTGCGGCCAGTAAAGTAAACCATTTTTTCATGTCGTTTGTCTTTAAAGGTTATACAATGTAATACAAAATTACGGAAATACTTTGGAATAACCCGTCTGTTCCCAATGGAATTACGCAATTGGAATTAGAAAATTGAAAGTTAACAGCTTCCATAAAAGTATAGATTGGATACCGTTTTCCCCTGTTTACCGACGTTTGTGCAGGGCTGTTTGCCGGGGAACGGCTTGTTGTTCAGGAGGCTTACCGGCCGCGGTCGTAACGCTGGGCGCCTATCAGAATATAGAATACCCCCACCATGGGCACCCCCAACGTGCTGGCCAATACGGCCGCATGCACGTCTTTGCCGCACCACACCAGCAGATAATGGACAAGGAGCACCAGCAGCCCGATGGCACAAAATGCCCGGCACATGAAAGCCGCCAGCCCTTTGGCATCGACTTTCTGCTGCCGCTCGGGCGACATCGTGTTATATCCCGCTATCAGTTTGGGGTATTTGCGAACAAGCAATCCCAGAACCACGAACAGAACGGCGAAAAGCCAAACAATCAAACTATCCATCACTTTTATACATTAACTATACATATTAATATCTACCACCCAACAATCGTCTACATACATTGTCGTGCCCGCATAGCTATGTATCTCAAACACAAAATAATGAGCAATGGCAGGCACCTGTATCGTATAATCAAACAACTGCCATTCGCCGTACTCCAACGGGAAAGAAGATAAGCCGTAACCGCCTCCCCTTATGACGCCCCATGTAGCATCATCGTAAAATGTTGCCAGTACATCGTTTGGAATATTACTAGAACCATTCTCACGGAAATAACAGTACATACGCGGCTTGGTTCCTGTGCAGGCCTCTTCTATATAATAGTGAAAACGAATACGGAGCGTATGCCCGGGAGAAACTTTGACTTTCTGACTGATACTTGCCGTGATGCCCGTCTTGGGTGAAGACATACGAACGGATGAAGTTCCTTCATACACAATCTTAGTCTCCTGGCTGATGCTGCCATAATGCTCTTTCAAGGACCATCCCGATAGGTAGTCTTTCTTTCCGACAGCCAGGTTTCTTCCAATCCATTCTTCACAAGCACCATTCTTCAACAAATTCATAATCGGAACCAATTCCGATTCCTCTTCCGGGCAACCCTTATCCTGCTCACACGAAACCATGAACAGGCAGAAGACCAACAGAAACAAACTCCAACAACGCTCCATCATTTCCTTGTTCTACCAGTTACAGCATCCCCTGCTTCTCCAGCTCCTCCGCCGCAATCTCCAGTTCCTTGTACCAGTCTTCGCCGAACTTGCGGATGAGCGGCTCGCGCAGGAACTTGTAGACCGGCACGTTCTCCTTGCGGCCCAGGAGGACAGCCGCCTTGCAGACGTCCCAGCGGTGGTAGTTCACCGCCTTGTAGGGACCGTAATCGCCTACGCGGATGGGGTACAGATGGCAGGAGACGGGCTTGTAGAAGTCGGTCTTACCGGCGCGGAACGCCTTCTCGATGGCGCAGTAGCAACAGCCGCGCTCGTCGTAGCAGGTGAAGACACAATCCTTGTTGTTGACGATGGAGGTTACCAGGTCGCCCTCGCAATCGGTATAGACCACGCCCTGACGGTCGATGACGGCACGCGCCTCGGGGCTCAGCTCGTCCCAGATGACGGGAAGCACCTCTTCCAGCTTTTCCACTTCGTCCAGCTCAACGGGCGCTCCCGCATCGCCTTCAATACAACACTGCCCTTTGCAGGCATCCAGATCGCAAAGAAACTTCTCGCGAAACACATCGAAACTTACTACTACATCGCCTATCTGTACCATAACAATTGCATTTAAAAAAAGGCGCGGACTACGCGAAGCCTTGCGTCAATCCCCCGCATCGGGGCCTCCGCATTTCCGCGTAATCCGCGCCGAATATAATCAGTCAGCCTTCCTGTACTGCATTACTTAATCAGGTCCTTGCCCGTCATCTCAGCCGGCTGGGCCATGCCGAGGATGTGGAGGATGGACGGAGCCACGTCGGCCAGCACACCGTTCTCTAC
>NZ_CASFWU010000124.1 GCF_949298305.1 uncultured Bacteroides sp.
GTGTATGGTCGGTATCCTTTTCACAAAGGCATTGGCTTAACTCCTTAACTTCTTTACTCCTTAACTACAATCGATTAATAAACTTGCGAAACTTAAGTATATTAACTATAAAAGGTTCATCCGGCATTTCGAGTGATACGACAATCATGTAATGCAAATAGCCAGAAAATACCATTTATTTCTGAATCTATCGACTGTTCTCTTCCATACTTTTACTTGTGTCTTCTGCATGTAAGGTAACTCAGATTCGCATTTGCAGACTTGAGTTAAATAAATATGCTCATCCAGATAGGCAAATGAAAAATGTAAGGTAAAATTACAATTCTGACTGTTTCTTCCAGTAAGAGGTTCCTTGAATCATATTAAGGCTGCAATAGGAAGGTTTGAAATCCAAGGGGCTTATGTTTGAAACATAGCCCCCTTATGTTTCAAACATAGGTCTCTCAGGGTTTAAACCCTTTTTCAGGAGGGAGAATATAAGTAAAGTGAGGCTTACTCTCTATTGTCAAGAAAATGTACTTTCTCAGGAATTAGGACAGATTGCCTTTGGAAGTAAATCTGGCACGGTCTCAAGGCCTCCGGACAAACTGCTGCGAAAACACTTTCACACCACCGGAATAGGACGCCGGCTCTGTTCGGCCGCATCTTCCGACAAAGTAAAAGAGGGGAATAACATCGCTTCTGGTAGTTCCATTTTTTCTATGGAGAACTTATCACTCAAAATTCCGAAAGACCCCTATAAAAAACAAAAAACCTATTGGTAGAATTAAATATGCGCTAATTTAATTCCGCCAGCGGGTTTTCCCATATGTAATTGTTATAAGACTTGCTAAAATCTCTGATTCTTCGAATTTTTAGGTAGTTAGGGAGTTAAGCCGATATTTTAATCAATGGGATTACGGTATAAACAAAGCTATGGGCTTTAACTCCTCAGTGTGTCCAAAATCGGTAATAACTCCTTCTAACTCCTTTAATTCCTGCAAGTTTCGGTAAATCCAAAATTTGAAAATACTTAGTATCTAAAACAAAATAGCAATATCTTAAGATTATTCGAATGGTTGTATAAACCTTTCTACTTCAGCCACTTGTCCAGCCATTCGAAGAACACGCGCTGCCACAGCACGCCGTTCTGCGGCTTCAGCACCCAGTGGTTCTCGTCGGGGAAGATGAGCAGTTGGGCGGGCACGCCGCGCATCTTGGCTGCATCGAAGGCGGCCATGGCCTGGTTGGCCAGGATGCGGTAGTCCTTTTCGCCGTGGATGCAGAGGATGGGGGTGTCCCACTTGTCTACGAACTTATGCGGCGAGTTGGCAAAGGTGCGTTGGGCCGTGGCGTTGTCCTTCTCCCAGTAGGCGCCGCCCATGTCCCAGTTGGCAAACCATTTCTCTTCGGTCTCCAGGTACTGCATCTCCATGTTGAAGATGCCGTCGTGGGCTATGAAGGCCTTGAAGCGCTTGTCGTGGTGTCCGGCCAGCCAGTACACCGAGAATCCACCGAAGCTGGCGCCCACGCATCCCAGGCGGTCGCGGTCGACAAACGGTTCTTTGCACATCTCGTCGATGGCGGTGAAGTAGTCCTTCATGCACTGGCCGCCGTAGTCGCCGCTGATGGCTTCGTTCCATTCCGTGCCGAATCCGGGCAGGCCGCGGCGGTTGGGTGCTACGACGATGTAGCCGTTGGCAGCCATGATTTGCATGTTCCATCGGTAGCTCCAGAACTGGCTGACGGGGCTTTGCGGGCCGCCTTCACAGAAGAGTAGGGCGGGGTATTTCTTGTTGGGGTCGAACTGGGGCGGATAGATGACCCACGTCAGCATCTGCTTGCCGTCGGTGGTCTTCATCCAGCGGCCTTCCACGCGGCCCATGTCCAGTTGGTCATAGATGTGCTTGTTTTCGGTGGTGAGCTGGGTGGCCTGCGCGTAGGCTTCGCCTTGGCGGCTCTTGTCTACGGCATAGATTTCGTCGGCCATGCTCATGGAGTGGCGGGTGGGCATCAGCTTGTTGCCGCAGAGGGCGATGGAGCCGTAGTCGTGCATGCCTTCGGTGAGCTGTACCACCTGTTCGGGCTGGCTGAGGGCGATGTAGTAAATCTGCTCCTCGCCGTGCCAAACGCCCAGGAAGTAGATGCCCTGCGAGTCGTCGTCCCACAGGAAGGAATCCACGTTGGAGGGATAGGCCTGGCTGAGGAACTGCTTCTCGCCCGTCTGGCGGTCCATGATGAAGAGGCGGTTCCAATCGGACTCGTAGCCGTCGTGCTCCATGCTCTGCCAGGCTATGTAGCGGCCGTCGGGCGAGTACTGCGGGTTGGTGTCATAGCCCAGGTTTCCCTCGGTGATGTTGCGGGTCTGCCTGCTGGCCAGGTCATAGATGTAGATGTCCGAGTTGGTGGACACGGCATACTCCAGTCCCGTTTTTTTGCGGCAGGTGTAGGCCACTTCCTTGCCGTCTGGGCTCCAAGCCAGTTGTTCGATGCCTCCCCAAGGTTTCATGGGGCTTTCGTAGGGTTGGCCTTCAAGGATGTCCGTCGTGTTGCTGATGGCCGAGCCGTCAAAGTCGGCCACGAACGGATGGGGGGCGGTAGTTACCCATTCATCCCAATGCTTGTACATCAGGTCGTCCACGATGATGCCCGTTGTCTTGTCCAGGTCCGGATATTTGTCTTGGGTGCTTTGTACCGTCTTTATTTGGGCGATGAAGAGCAGTTTCTTTTCGTCGGGGCTGAAGGCGAATCCCTCAATGTCACCTTCGTAGTTGGTCAGTTGGCGGCGTTCCGTGCCGTCGGGATTCATTTCCCATACTTGGCTTGAACCGCTTTCGTTGCTCAGGTAGGCCAGTTTGGAACCTCCCTTAATCCACGCAGGTTGGTTTTCGTGCCATTTGCTGTGGGTAATCTGCGTGTTGGCGCTGCCGTCGGCGTTCATTACAAACAGTTCGGTGTTGCTCTTGTTCTGCGGCACGCTGTAGTAGCTGACCGTGTAGGCTACTTGTTTTGCGTCGGGAGAGGGGGTTACGCTACCGATGCGTCCCATGGCCCAGAGGGCTTCGGGGGTCATGCGGCGGTTCTCGATGCGTATGTCTGAGCGGCCTATCACGTCGCCGCCTTCCGCTTGTGCCGTTCCGTTCGGAGTTCCGCACGAAGCCAGTGTCATCATTGCTGACATAAGTAAAAGGTTAGTTGGTTTCATACAAATATTTTTTCGGTTGGTTGTTTGTGGCAAAGGTAGGCAATCGTCGCGAAAAAACATTGTTTTGTCCCGAATATTAGAACCATTCCCTGAAAGCCGGCACACGTGCTTTGCTGATGATGACTTTTTCGTCGGTAGGAGGCGTGAGCTGAAGAACCATCCGCCCGCCAAACCACAGGCTGACGCCCACGACGGCTTTGTGGGCAATGATGTACTGACGGTTGGCCCGGAAGAACTGGCGTGGATTCAGCAGCTCGGCCAATTCATCGAGCGTCTGTTGGAAAATAAAAGTCTCGGAAGACTGGAGAACCGCCTTGACCACTCCATCGCTGATGTAGAAATAAGAGATTTGTTCTACACTGACCGGCACGAAACGGTCTCCTTTCACGGGAACCAGAAAGTGAGTCTTATATCCTTCTTCCCGCTTCAGGGCGTGCATGACGGCCTGAAGATCTGTCTTAGTCTTCTCCCGATTTGAGCCTCCAAGGATTTTCAGCTTGTCGATGGCCATTTGCAGGTCGGCACTGCTGATGGGTTTCAGCAGGTAGGCGATGCTGTTCACGCGGAAAGCCTGCAAGGCATATTCATCGTAGGCGGTGGTAAAGATGATGGGACAGGTGATGTCAACCTGCTCGAAGATGCCGAAAGCCGACCCGTCTGCCAGGTGGATATCCATAAATACCAGTTCGGGCATGGAGTGGCTGGCAAACCACTCCAATGTATCGGCCACACTATCCGTCTCGCCTACAATATCGAAATCGGTATCCACCTCTTGCATGGCCGCTTTCAGGTTGCGAAGGGCGGCCTTTTCGTCTTCTATAATCAGTGTCCTCATATCAGTGGCAGGGTTACTTTAAAGTCGTTGTTGCTTTCTTCGATGGTAATGTCTTTCCCGAAAAGCAGCCGGTAACGTTTGGACAGATTGGCCAGTCCGATGCATGTGCTGCTACCGCTTGACAGTTTGGGCTGTATGCGGTTCGTGACGTACAGTTCATTGCCATTCGCCCGGATGCTGATCGTTAACGGATTCCGCCGGCTGATTTCGTTGTGCTTCACCGCATTTTCCACCAGCATCTGTACTGCCATTGGCGGCACCTCCCGCTGCAACAGTTCCTGCGGGATAACTATATTGAAATGCAGATTGTCCTCGTAGCGCATCTGCAAAAGGTATATGTACGAACGTACAAAAAACATCTCTTCATTCAGAGTGACCGTATGCGACAGATTGTCGTGCAGCGTGTAGCGCATGACCCGCGACAGTTCCTGAAGATAATTCTGAGCCTTGTCCGGCGATTCCCGTATCAGCGAATACAGGGTGTTGAGCGAGTTGAAAAGCATGTGCGGATTCAGCTGGCTTTTCAAAGCCTCGTATTGGTTGACAAGGTTCTCCGTACGCAACTGCTCGTTTTCGAGCAGCATCTTGCGGCTACGCCGGTTCTGGTAGTCCAGATAGCAGGTACCGGTCACAATGCAGGCTATCAGGATGTCCCTCAACGGATGCAGATAATGATGGAGCATGGCGGTGATGGCCGGTATGCCGAAGTGCTGGTGGGCATAGACAAAGCCCTTTCCCAACAGATTGCATACAACCAGTGTGACCACAAAACTCACCGTTACCCTTTTCCAGCTCAATGCTGTAGCCAGACTGCCGGACATCATGATTCTGACATTGATGATGAACAACAGCAATATGGAGAAATATGTAAACAGTATTTCGTAACAGACATTGAGCCAATGAATATCCGGAAACAGACGGCTGCCCGATACGGGATCGGACAGCGCTATCAGTTCGGGCAAGTGCATGAGGAACGCCACTATAATAGAAATGGCGTTCAACATCAGCAGAAACTTCTTATGGATGCGCAACAACTTCATGCGGCAAAGTTAGTGTTTTTTATCCATAATTCTGGCTGCCACATACATTCCCGGCCGGAAATCCGGACAAGCCTGCATGATGCGTGCATAGACTTTGATGGAACGGTTGACATTGTCCACCATCTGATCTACCGAAACAAGTTCGGCTGTGAACGTCGTATCCTGCATGCCATTGACCTTGAACGAAAAGCGACTGCCGGGCAACAGTTTGTCCAGGTCTTTTTCGTAAGCCGTAAGCTGCAACATGGGGTTGCTCTTGTCAATCACGTCACAGACAGGTTCGCCGGCAGCGAAATACTTGCCTGCATTGACATTCATGTTGGTTACGTAGCCGTTGCGCGGAGCACGTACTTCCAGATAGGTGCGAATGCCGTCGCGAGTCACTGCTACAGTATCTGTACCCAGCAGAGTAAGTTGTGCGGCAGCAGCCTCCATACGGCTTTTCATGGACAGATAGTCGGCCTTGCTTTGCTGCATACGTTTCAAGGAAGCCGATTCGCCGGAAACAAGTTTCTGCTGACGCTCGTATTCTTTCTTCAGATATTCGGTCTGGGCAGCAGCATCGAGATAGGATTGCTGAAGCTCGATAAAGTCCGGATTGGCCAAAGTCAGCAGGAGTTCTCCCTTGCGTACAGACTCGCCCGGCAGGACACGGATGTCGTGTACCGAACCGCCCATACTCAGCGTAACAGTCACATGACTCTGCGGAGGCATGACAATAACACCGTTGAACGACGGTGGATTGGCCACGTTGGTAGCACCGCTTATGCCGTCTACTTCGGGCGTCTGTGTGGTGTCCGAACCGGCTTGCTCTACCGTCTCTGTAGCGTTTGCTGATTCAGTCTGCCGGGCAGAGGGATTTGAACACGATGCTGCCAGCAAGGCAAGCATCAGGTAAATCATTCGTTGTTTCATCAGGTTCATCTTATTCATTTTTTCTAATGTTCGTTTTTTGTGATAAATTCTTGGACTCAGGAACCACCGTCTTATTCAGTGTAAAGTTCCAATTCTAATAAGGTAACGTTGTAGGCATAGACCGTTTCGATATACCCGCGCTTGATTTCGCGGACAGTATTCAGGCTTTGAATGAATTCGCTGATATCGGTTTCATTCTCCTGAAACTTTTGGGTTGCACTTTGCTGTAAAGCTTCAGCTTCCTTGATAGCTGCCTGCTGATAATAAGTCAGACGTTCGCGCTGACGGGCAAGCTGGCTTTGCAGTTCGCTTACTTTATTGGACAGTTGCTGCCGATTGGCCTCTGCCTCCCAACCTGCTGCCTGCATAGCGATGCGCGCCTGTCTGGCACGGCTCCGCTGAGGGAAAAAGAGAATGGGGAAAGAAGCCCCTACCATCCACGAATTAAGTCCGGTAAGCGGAGCTATCTTCTGACGGACATAACCAATGGAAAA
>NZ_CASFWU010000125.1 GCF_949298305.1 uncultured Bacteroides sp.
AATAAATCATTTTCAAATCAAAAAATCAATGAACGCTTATATTTGATTTAAAATTAATCGTTTAACTACAGTGATGTAATTTTTATCGCACCACTAATACTTCATAATCATAAATAATATACAGTTTAACAATATAATTCATTTCATAATCGCATCATTATTTCTCATCCATTCCACCCGTTTTCTTCCGTCTTCACAAAAACAGCTTGGGGTAAGGCTTTCTATTTCAATGGCAACGGGATGTCCACCCACTCGCCCCAACCGTCCACACTGACATCAAATCCGCCAGAGCCTTCCTTACCATCTTCGTCGGAGACCTCGACGCCGGTGACCTGAATGACCCCGCCACGGGGCTGAGCATTGAGCTGGTCGGTGACATCGAAATTGTAGTTGAGCATCTTACCATTCTTAAGCCGTACTTCCAGATTCAGGGTGTACCGAGCGGATGAGCCGTCAGCACGGGTATAGTAGTCGGCAGAATGGTTAGGAACACCGAAAGCGTTCATTCTGGCTTCTATTCCCCAATCGGTAAGTGAAGCATCGAAAAGAACAGTCGCGGCATTGTCGCCCGTATGTCCGTCCATCAGGTAGACACTCTCGGCCATGCCGGCCAAAGCACCGCGCGCCAGAGCAACGTATTGCAGACCGGCCTCGAAACGATAGCGTATATAATAGGTATAAGTGAGGGGGCGCATCTGTACGGGAAGATTCACAGTCTCCAACGTAAGCCGGGCAGTATAGCCCTTGCGGAAAGAGCCATAAAGTTGGTCGGGCTGGTTGACGGTACGCTCGCCGGAGTGCAAGACAGGCAAACTGGAACGGGTAACAGTGCGTGTGGTTGCAGAGGCCGATGCCAAGTGGGTGATGTCGCTGAAAACAATGTACTCGGTGTCATTGTTGTAGAACATCAGGTCGTGCGTTCCCTCGGGCATATAGAAACGCCCGCCTTCCCGAGGCAGGTTACCCTCGGAATGGGAACCTGCTTCAGGATAAACGATGGCACGGATACCCTCTGCTGCCTTCGGACGGAAATCGTCGTACTTGTAAGGCCAATGAACCGGCCACGACTCCGGCCACTTCAGGTCGTAAGGACGTTCCCACTCCAATTCCCATTCGGCAACGACATTCACCTTTACGCCCGCAGAATGAGAGTCATGATCGTAGCAGAGGTCCTTACGGCAAGACGCCAGCAGCACTACAGCCAACAGACAAGAAGGCAAGTGTGCTGCCACCCTGTGTGAAGCAGCAAGCAGTCGGATATAGGATATCCGCAAATTAATGAGTGTTGTTTGTATGTTTGCTCTATCTCTCATTCATTTCTGTTAAGAAAAAAACTTAGTCACTCTTCAAATCCATCAGCGTGCGACAGGCTGTTTCTTTCTTCTCTCATTATTTACTCAAGTTTCGGTTTTAATATTCATTGGGTAGTTAAGAAGTTAAAGAGTTAAGCCGATACTTTGTAAACCATTTATTTTCTATTGGCCTTTAACTCCTCAGCCCGACTAAAGGCGGGCGATAACTCCTACTAATTCCCTTAACTCCTTCAAGTTCCGGCAAAACCGAAACTTGAGTAATTTATTCTTGTTTTGACTCAAACCACACAAGCCGTTTTCCTGACTGGTTGTCAAAGAGTCAAACCGGCACTTCGGCAAAAGGTACCCGTCAAACCTCTCGGCTTTATCCCCTGAGAGTTCAGTATTTTCAGAGACGGCACGATTGCAGTCTTTTCCGCATCGGCACATTCCAAACGAAAGCGAACTTCAGCTTCAGAGGACCGAAGAAATTGGTACGACTGGTCTGCTGATATACGTAATGCCCATCAATGGGCAGGTATTCCTCATACTTGGTGGTCATAAAACCTATCCCGACCCCGGCCTCAAAGGCGAACTGCCTGCCGACAGGAAACTGGTAGCCGTAGCCGATGCCCACGAGACCGCCCTCGCCCTTATAGCCTCGGCCGCCATTCTCCAGGTCATACCATCCTCCACCGCCGAAGAGACCCACGTAGTGTCCGCGACGGTATCCTTGTGGACGGAACCAGTAACGCACCTCGGGAATGATGGTGGCCAGCTGGTAATACCAGTGCTCGCTGTCGCGATGCCACCAGGCCATATTCCCCTCAAGAGCGGTAGACCAACGTTCGTTGATGCGATATTCAATCTCGAGCGAGGGCATCAAAGCCAAGTCATACACCAGGTTGGTCTTGACATACCACCGAGAGGGTATCCACTGAGTGCCGGCTGAGCAGCTTGCAGACGCTTCCTTTCCAGAGGATGCAGTCGTGAAAGCCATCGGCACGGGCTGAAGCCCGGAAGCGGCCTCATCCAGCAGCTCAGACAAAGGTTCTTCGTCATATACTGTCACATGAACGGCTACAGTCGCCGCTCTGAGTTTATACATGTGATGTTCCAATAAATAAGCATAGGTTTGCTTCATACGCTTGAGCCGACGTTCCTTCTCTTCGGGCGGAAGAGCGGCATCGAGCAGGCGGATTACCTCTTCCTGCCCAGGGACCAGCATATCCTGCTCAACCAAGTGACGGAGCGTAACCCAGTCCTCGCCCTGCGGAACGAGTACAACAACTTCGTCCGGTATCTGGGGGAAACGCCCACGGATATAGTCATACACGCTCTTACCACGCTTTACAGAAAGATTGTAATTGAAACGCGTATTACCGTCCGGCGAAGAGGAGGAGGCTATGACAACAGAGTCAATCGTGACCTCTGTGTCGGACAACAACTGCTCCAATGCAACCGTCATCTCGTTCATTACACTTCCGTTATATCTAAAAGCAGCATCAATGTCGCTTCCATTTATATCATACAGGACCGTATACGAGTGATGCGGCTGCCTGATACAAATTTGCTGTGCGAACAAGGCCGTACTGCCGACGCCACCACACAGCATCACCCAAGCCATCAGCCAAGAAATCAGTTGTCCCTTCATGGAGTATCTGCAAACCATTTTCTTTACACTCTTTACTCAAAACAACAAAGCCAAATCAAAAAGAAGCAACATCCATGTACTTTTCCTGTCCGGCTTTCATTAACAACATAAGAAAAATGCCCGCCACATACCGGATTGAGCATATACGGTATGACAAAAATACCCAATACCCCACGATGGATTGTGTCATTTTCACAAAATCACTGTTCCAAATCATCAATAAAGCCCCCTCCAGCTGCCATTGAGGACGCACGAGCACATATATAGTCTGTTGGAGAGACTCCCGTGTACTTTTTGAAACTACGCAAAGCTGTTTCGCGTGATCGGAACCCTACGCTGAAAAAAACATCCTGTACATTGACCCTCTTGCCCGAATCAACGATTTTCAGGCATTCAGTGACGCGACGGCGGTTTAGCATATCTGAAAAATTCTTATAACCCGCCTCTTGTATGGCCCTGGACAGATAACTGCGATTGGTGTGCAGGAGCAGCGCAAGACTCGGCAGGGTAAGGTCCGGGTTACGCCATACCTGCTCTTCATCCATCAGCACCGCCAGTCTCCCGATAAGCGGATTGCCCTCCCTGACCTCTTCAGGGACCTCTGTCCGAAGCGTCTCAACAGGCAGAACCGATTCCGGTATCTTATGAGGCGCTTTGAATCGGATGAACACCTCCTGATAGGTAGCGGATACAGCCACAACTATACCAGCCAGGATATGAAGGCTGCTGAAAAGGGAAGAACCCGTAAGGATGAACAGCATGAACAAGACACCTATCAACTGTATCTTTATGGTGTAAACAAGTATCCAGCGATTGTAGACACGGCTCTTCATACTGTTATAAGGGATAAAAAGCAACAGGACTGAATACAAGGGAATGACCACAAGCATGACCCCTACCCTCAGCCATACGTTGAACTCGCCGATGTACACCCACACCTCCTGAAAAGACTCCAACTCACGGAAATAAGGCCGCCCCGCCAGCACTGCCACTACAACCAGCATGCCCGGAAGGAAAAGCCGCAGCGCCCGCTTCCAGGTAAGCCAACCGGCATTGATAGCTTCCATGGGATACAAATAAAGCATCAGGAGGGACAAAAGTCCTCCACTGATATTCTCAACGGGAAGAATGCGCCCCGCAATGGGACGCCCCAACTCCACAGCCACCAAACGGGTCAGAAACGCCAGGCTGGCCACAAACCAGGTGTAACAAAGATAACGCCGTGAACGGTCGCCCTCGTGCCGACGTAACCACAAAAGCACCCCACACAGGAAAAAAACACAAACGCCCCAACTGAGTATAATCTTCAGTCCACTCATACAACTATCCATCATTGACACACTAATCCAAATATCTGCCCGAAAAGGCATACTTCCTCTTCAGCAGCCATTAAAGCACGTATTACAAAATGGAACTAAATTAAGAGTTTACCGCATATACAGCAGTTTCATTTTCACAATTTCACAGTACCAAATAATACATATCCGACAAAATGATACAATCAAAACGCCTTTCGTTCCAGAAACTGTTTGGGAGTAAGCCCGGTGACCCGTTTGAACTGGCGGTAGAAAGAAGTCCGCGAGCCAAAGCCTGCCTGCTCGTAAATGTCATCCATGTTACCGACCTTGCCGCTTTCCATTAACAGAATGACATAGTTCACACGATACTCAGCCAGCCAAACGCTGAAACTGGTCCCCGTCATGCGGTTGATAGCCGTAGAAAGATGAGTGCGATTGGTGGCAATCCATTTGGCAAGCGACACGATGGTCAGGTCCGGGTCAAGGAACGGCCTTTCGCGCTCCATAACGACAAGTGCCCGGTAATACAGATTCCGATAGAACTCTTCCTCATCCTCCTCGCCGGAAACGGCATCATCCGGAATCTGCCCAGCCGGTTCTTCCTCTTCCGTATGAAGCGGAAGCTGAGAGGGGGAAACCGAATGGTCTATCAGATAGTTGTTTATTTCCCGCCACTCGACATAGCGCCTCATCAATGCCTCAAACAGGGTACGAATCTGCCGTTTCTTGTTCCGCCAATAAACAATTCCTCCTATCACCAGCACCACCAACAATACGACGACCAAAATCAGTATGACTATTTCCATCTGGCGTTTGAGCAGCAACCCCTTATTCTGTACAATCTGCTTTTCCTTACCCGCCACATCCAGCTCGACCGAATAATAGGCCAGCAAGCCGTTCATCTGATAGTCATAATACTGTTCGCTGACCGTTTTATAGACAGGCAAGAGCTCTAATATCCTTTCATTTTCACCTTTATCAAGATAGAAATCCATAAGAGGAGCGACGACCTCAAACATCTGATGAGCTGCCGGCTTGGCAACAACCAGCTTCTTTGTTTCGTCGTAATAATGGATTGCCTGCTCATCGTTGCCGGCCAAATCGTAAGCACGTCCCAACCTCAAGCAGACCGACTCGAAAGAAATGGCCTGGTCTCTATAAGGGTAGTATTCGTCATACAGCCCCTGAAGCAATTCAATGGCCCGCCCCAGGGAATCGGGTGTTTCAGAAAGATACCAGCCTTTCAGAAAACGGGTATAATACTGCACCGACTGATAAGACCCCGAAAGCATATCTTCTTTCTTCAACTGCAACTTGTCAATCATCGACATATAATACGCAGCCGAATCGTACTTCTCGGTGTACACCATGTGCATCGCCTTTGCCATGTAGGCATTGGCTTTTGAGAGAGCATCCGTCTGTTCCGAGCAAGAGAGTATCCTGTCAAACAAGGCATTGGCCTCATCGTTCAGTTTCCAGTTCGAATAGACCAGTGCCAGCAAATTGGAAGCCCGGTTCAGGCAATCAATATCGCCCAACGAATCGGCTACAGCCATACCCCGATGAAGGCAGACAAGAGCTTTCTTCAAGTCATTGTTAGAAATGTAGACAGAAGCGGCAAGAGCATAGGAATGGGCCCACTGACGAACTTGACGGGGTTCCAGCAGAGAAGGGGACACCGAAGTCATATCGTCACACAGCGACAGGAAAGTATCCGGATTGCTGTTGGCAACCACCATATTGTTGACCACATAACGATAGGCACTGTCAAAGTGCATCGATACGGTTTTTGCATCTGTCGAGACGCGGCTGTTCTGTTTACAAGAAGAGATAATGACACATGAAAATAAAAGAGCTATAAGCCAGAATATGCCATATAGATTTCCAGATTTCATAAGACTGTTTGTTTTGTTTGGGTGGTAAGATAATAGCTCTTGCAAAAATAAGAAAAAACAAGAAACTTTCAATAAATCTTTCCCCTAAATTGGGGTCAGCGGATATTCCCGGTTGGTAGGCATGGTGTATCAAGCATATT
Source organism: uncultured Bacteroides sp. (assembly GCF_949298305.1). GTDB lineage: Bacteria > Bacteroidota > Bacteroidia > Bacteroidales > Bacteroidaceae > Bacteroides. The sequence goes on from NZ_CASFWU010000125.1 coordinate 6,280, forward strand.
GCGTATCTTTGTGGTATGAAAGCAGAACAATTACTTCGTGCCATCCTT
>NZ_CASFWU010000126.1 GCF_949298305.1 uncultured Bacteroides sp.
ACGCTGCGGAAGCTGGAATACTCGTTCGTCACCCACTGATGCTCGTAGCGTATCTGCGGACAGGGCATGGAGGTCTGGAGGATGTCGCGGCACCAGGCGGTGAGCACGGCATTGCCGCCGAGGAAGGTGTAGCGTAGCGTGGCCGACAGGTCGCCGCACGGGGGAATGTCGTAGATGCCCTGGATGGCGCGGCCTTGCAGACGTCCGTCGATGGTCAGCCGGATGTCGGGCTTGCGGCTCAGGGTGAAGGTGTTGTTCAGCACGGCGATGCCAAGCAGACGGTGGCGGTCGAAGGGCAGGTCGTAGAAGTCGCTGTCTTTCTGCCGCATCCACAGACCGATGAGGGTGAGGCGCGAGTCGAGCCAACGCCCGGCCTTGAAGGGGACGGAGGCCTGGAGGCCGGCCTGCTGCTCGAAGTCGAAGTTCAGGTATTTGTACAGCTCCAGCAGCTCGTCGGGCGACTGGTAGAGCGTCTGTACGGCACGGTTCTTGGTGTGGTTGAACCAGGCGCGGAAGACGTACTTCGACTTCAGGATGTAGGTCAGCGAGGTAGAATAGTCAATCTCGGGCTTCAGCAACGGGTTGCCGTGTATCTCGCTGTATCCGCCGCCCAGGTAGGAGACGACATCCTGCACGGCCCAATAGCCGGGATAGCTCTTGTCGCTGCTGAAGTTGAGCTGGAGGATGTGGCCGTCGGCGGGCAGGTAGGTCAGGTTGAGGACGGGATAGACGTCCCACTCGTCCCACACGGGTGTCTGGTAGCGTTCCGCAGCCAGTGAGAAGTCCGTCATCAGTTTCTGTCCGAACGACTTGCTGAAGCCGGCATAGAGGTTGAGCGTCTGTTCGCGGCGGCGTGAGCGGACGTCGTTCAGTGGACGAGTGGATTTCAGTTGACGAGTTGACGAGGCATCAGACCACAAGGAGCTTATCCTTTCGTCAATTTGTCCCCTTGTCAACTCGTCAATTTGTCCCCTCGTCAACTCTTCATACGTCTGGTACGAGTTGTCCACCGTCGTAGTATAAACCGCCCCGTAGTTCAGCCCCCAACCGTCCTTCAGCTGATGCTCCTGTGCGAGGAAGAACTTCCAGGCATTGATACGCTGCCCGTCTTCGGTATAGAAGTCGAGGGCATCATCGCCCATGCGGCTATGCAGCAGCTGGTTGCCGGGGGCGTTGTACCACGTGAACTCCACGCCCGCTTTCAGTCCGATGGGGGCCTGATAGTCCAGGCGACCGTTGTGCAGCCACGAGGTCTGTTCGCTCAGGCTTTCGGCCGTCTGCGTGCCCGTAGAGTGCTGTCGGGTGTGGCTCGTTGCATACGCTCCGTTGTAGACGAAACTCAGCGAGTGGTTCTCGGTCAGCGTGTAGTCCGTGCCCAGGCGGAAGCTGTGGGTGTGGCTGCGGGCGCGCATCTCCTCGTAGTTGTCGATGAGATGCGTCGAACCGTCGGCCTGCTGCCAGTGGCGGGCTTCCTTGTCGGTGGTGTTGAAGCTCTCGCCATGTGTGTGAGAGTAAAGAAAGTCTGTCGAGAACCTTTGACCATTATATAAGATGGAGGCACGCTCCTCGAACGAGGCTTCGTGTTCCTGATTGTACTTTCCATAGACTTCGCCCTGCACCACGCCGGGGTCGCCGATGCGGTGGCGCAGGCGGACATTGATCATTGCTCCGCGTACCTGATAGCGGGCAGGCGCGTTGTACATCACTTCGACGCGTTCGATGCGGTCGGCAGGCAACGATTTCAGCAAGGCGTACAGCTGCGCACCGCTCATGTTGGTCACCTTGCCATCCAGCACGACGGTGACCGCCTGCATGCCCAGCGTCAGCGCACCGTCCTGCTCCATCACGCCGGGCAGTTCTTTCAGAGCTTCGTAGACGTTATCCACGGGGCGGCCTTCAATCATCCGCGGCAGGTCGTACTCCAGCTTGCCCGCCGAGGCCTTGACCACGGGGCGTTCACCCACCACCATCACCTCGGGCAAGTTGCGGTAGAGGCTGTCCATGCGGGCATCGCCCGTCAGGAGGCTGTCGGCCGACAGCGTACGCGTGTTTTCTTTTTCCAGATTCTCCTGGGCGGAGAGCGGCAGAGCCAGCAGGAGGCAACTTGCCGCCAGCAATGTGCTTCGTTTCATCATTTTTCGTGTCACGTTATATCTTATAAAATGTTTCCAGGCAAGGGAGAAATCTGAAAGCAGTAGTTTCAAAAGAGTTTCATGGCTTGAAACCATCAGTTTCGAGGCTTGAAACTATCAGTTTCCTACGTTGAAACCATCGGTTTCAAGGCTTGAAACCCAACGCTTCCTCAGGCGAAACCAACGGGCAGCTGCGGGAACCCCTGTCGCCTTCCTTCTTTCCTTAGCCGCCACAAAGGTAGGCAGAAACGAAAAAAGCCCGCGTTACCGCAGGCTTACGAAGTCTTATCGAGTGTTACCGGATAGCAGGGAAGACGGTGAAGCATGTGTCGGATACCTCTTTTCTGTGGTCATCTGTAAACTCTGTGTCATCGGTGTGCCATCCATCCACTTTGATGCAGTTTCTACAAGGCGCCGATTTCCTTCAGATACTGCTCTATCTTCTGGAAGAACAGCGAAAGGTGAAAGCCATCGACAAAAGCATGGTTCACATAAATGGACAGCGGCATCACCAACCGGCCTTCGCGGGTGACGGCCTTGCCGGCAGTCATCAAAGGATAGTTGCAGGCATTGCCCGCTTCGGCCAACGTATAAGTGATGGATGTGAAATACATGCCGGGCACGGCACTCAGATGCACCACATCGTAGTCGCCCTGAGCCATCAGTGTCTTCTCGGCGCCATAGGGGTCGCCGTCGGGCGGAATATGGGTAATCAGTTGATGGGCTTCGGCATAAAAGTCTGCAAAACTTTCGTGATAGGGAATGCGCAGGGTGAAGAACGTACGGCCGGGCACGGCAATCGGTGTAATGATGTCCACACGATCGTGAAAGACAACCTGCTTCTGCTTGTCAATGCGGTAACGCAACTCGTCCACTTCGTTGGCAGCACGTACCACGGCATAAAGGTAATAGAGGAAGAAAGACTGTCCCCGGTGTTTGGCCGCCTCGCGGGCTTCGGTACAGTCGATTTCGGTAGCCACGGCATACCACGAACTGACAAAAGTCTCAAAAAAACGATAGTTGTCGCGACGCATCCAAGTGTCTACATCAATGATATGTTTCATAATGCTTCTTTGTTTTGTGATTTGACGGCAAAGATAGGCTTTTTGATGTTTCTCCTCAAACACAATCTGTAAGATGGGTACAAAAATCCGGTATCGGGGTTGTCCTGTTTGCCTGCTGACGCGTTATCTTTGCATTGAATATCAAACTATGGACAGAATTATGACTATCGAAAGTTTTAAAGAATTTGTAAAGACACGCCGCCCCTTGGATACTGAAGAAATCAAAGGATTCATGGATGACATGAGCAACGAGGCAAGGCGCATCACTTTCCAACTAAACACTTCATATAAGAATCCTGAAGAAGTACGCCGCCTGTTGTCCCTGCTGTTCGGTTACAACGTTCCCGATTCGCTCCGTGTGTTCCCGCCCTTTTATACGGACTTCGGCAAGAACATTACAGTAGGCGAAAATGTCTTCATCAATGCATGTTGTCACTTTCAGGACCACGGCGGAGTGACGCTGGGCGATGGTTGTCAGATAGGGCACAACGTGGTGTTTGCTACGCTCAATCATGAACTGGCTCCCGAGAGGCGGCACGTCACCCTGCCTGCTCCCATTGTCTTGGGTCGTAATGTTTGGGTTGGCTCCAATGCCACCATCCTCTCCGGAGTGACCATTGGCGACAATGCCGTCGTGGCGGCCGGTGCCGTGGTGACGAAAGATGTACCTTCCGACGCTGTGGTGGGCGGAGTGCCTGCCCGGTTTATTAAATCCATTATCCCGACATCCTAACATCCCATATCCGATTATGTATAAACGATTATTCACCTGGCTGGCAGTGGCAGGCGTTGCTCTTGCTCTGCAAGCCCAAAACCGAGAACAAAACATGAAACCGTCAGACAATCTTAAAACCTTCGTAACCTACTTTTCGGCTACCGGCAACACAGCCCGGGCTGCCCGCCTGATAGCTGCTGCAACCGGTGCCGACCTGTATGAAATCCGTCCCGCACAGCCTTATACCGAGAAAGACCTTGACTGGCACGATGCCCACTCGCGCAGTTCGGTCGAGATGAACGACCCGAAGGCACGCCCTGCACTTCGGACACCTCAAGCCAATGTCGGGAATTACGATGTGATATTCATCGGTTATCCCATCTGGTGGGACCTTGCACCGAGAATCATCAACACTTTTATTGAAAGTCATAACCTGAAGGGCAAGACAGTAATTCCCTTTGCCACTTCGGGCGGCAGTTCGATAAGTCACAGTGCCGCTACGTTGAAGAAGGAATATCCCGACCTGAACTGGAAAGACGGAAAGCTTCTGAACAGGGCCAACGAAAAGACGGTGCGCGAATGGGTGGAGGGACTGTAGCCCCACATTCGCAGAAGTGTTATTTAGTCTTACCGAATATCAGGGGATAAGGATTAACTCTGTATCTTTATCCCCATGAAACTACCCTCGAAATACATTGCTCTGCTCGTCATCCTCTCGTTGGCGGGTATCTTTGCCTATCAGGCCTACTGGCTGACAGGGCTCTACCGCACCATGCGCGCCGACCTGGAGCGCAACATCACGGAGGCCATGCGCATCAGCGACTACAACGAGATGCTGGTACGTATCCAGCTGATGCAGGTCCGCAACAAAGAACACGGTGAAATCACCGTGTCAACGGGTTACGGCGACGAAGGAGAGAAAATCGTCCAAACCAATACGACTTTCCATACATCCCCTGGCGACACGACTACTCACACACGGGTGGATACCCTCTACCAGTCTGCTCCGGCAGACACCACCTCGTCCGATGCCATGCTTCACAGTCAGGAGGGACTTGACATGATACTCCGCGACCAGAACAGCATCACCGATATGGCCATCTATCTGCAACGGGGCATGCACTCGGGTTTGGACATTTTCATCGAACCTTCATTCACCACTTACGACAGCTTGCTTAACGCCCGCCTCAGGGAAATGGACATCCCCATCCGCTACCGCCTGCAATACCTCTACTCGGGCTACGATGCCCAAGACCGCTGGCTCTACACCGACACCCTGGCCACGGGCGGCACACCCGGCTACATCCCCGGCCCCGATGCCGTCAGCTACCAGTACGTATTCTCTTCTTCGGAGCACGATGTCTACCGTCTCACCACCGAACCCTTAGGGGGCATCGTGCTACGGCAGATGGCAGGCATACTCACGACCTCGCTGGTCATCCTGCTCATCCTGGGGTTCTCCTTCTGGTACCTCATCCGTACCATCCTGCGGCAGAAGACGCTGGAGGAGATGAAGAGCGACTTCACCAACAACATCACCCACGAACTGAAGACCCCCATTGCCGTGGCCTACGCCGCCACCGACGCCCTGCTCAACTTCCATCAGGCCGATGACCCCGGCAAGCGCGAACGCTACCTGCGCATCTGTCAGGAACAACTCGGCCGTCTCGGCGGACTGGTAGAGCAGATACTTTCCATGTCGATGGAGCGACGCAAGACCTTCCGCCTCCACCTGGAAGACGTGCGCCTGAATGACCTCTTGCCGGCCCTTGTCGAAGAGCACAAGCTGAAGGCCGACAAGCCTGTCCATATCGTCCTCGATATCGACCCCGCTGACTTGACCGTTACTGCCGACCGCATTCACCTGACCAACATCGTCAGCAACCTGCTGGACAACGCCGTGAAGTACTCGCGCGACAAGGCCGACATCACCGTCCGCTGTTGCCGTCAGGCAGCAACCGACGGACAAGTCCATACAGAAATCAGTGTCAGCGACCACGGCATCGGCATCGCCCGCGACCGCCTGCCCCACGTGTTCGACAAGTTCTACCGCGTACCTACCGGCAACCGTCACGAGGTGAAAGGCTACGGTCTCGGCCTCTTCTACGTGAAGACGATGGTGGAGAAGCACGGCGGGACGGTGGAGGCGGAGAGCGAGCTGGGGAAAGGGAGTAAGTTTACGGTGAGATTGAGGGCAACCAAGGCCTCACCCCCAACCCCTCTCCCAAGGAGAGGGGAGGAAGTGGGTGTATCTACTGATTGATTGGAAATAAAGGAGAAAAATAACAATATAAGTAAACTTAAGTTTCGCAAGTTTATTAATCGATTGTAGTTAAGGAGTTAAGAAGTTAAGGAGTTAAGCCAATGCCTTTGTGAAAAGGATACCGACCATACACTTGAGCTATCGGC
>NZ_CASFWU010000127.1 GCF_949298305.1 uncultured Bacteroides sp.
GCATATTGCTTTTTTGAGAAGAAACCCGCCATTGATGTAAAGTTTATCAATGACGGGCAACTTACTATCTTTTAATTTTATATCGAACTCACGTTAGTTAAGAAGTTAAGGAGTTAAGCCAATACCTTTTTAAGAAAGGATGCCGACCATGCACTTAAGCTATTGGCTTTAACTCCCAAGCCCACCCTGGTGGGCGACAACTCCTTTTAAATCCTTTAACTCCTGCAAGTTTGGCTTCGCCGATTTTCAATTCGCATTTGCGAATTGAAAATCAACGAAGTTAAACTTGAGAATCTTAGAAAGCTTGCGTAACCGAGCCTTACTTCTTAGTCAACTTGTTAACCGATTCCACTTCACTACTTCAGAAACTTTAGATCCTTACATTTGCATTGGATATGCAGCTGTTGTGCATAACCGAGACACATTTACCACACCACAGCAACGTTCGCCGCTCGAATGATACAGACACTGACCAATATAAATCGAATTCACGTTAAAGTTAAAAACGATATGAAGAATTCACCGATAAGTATTGCCGACAAGATTCTGCTCAGAAAAAGAGCCTTGATTGAAACGGTCAATGATGAACTGAAGAACATAACACAGATGGAACACTCCAGACATCGTTCATTCAATAACTTTATAGCCAACTCTTTGTCGGCTATAGCAGCATACTGCTTTTTGAAAAGAAGCCCGCCATTGATGTAAACTTTGTCAATGACGGACAATTTGCTATTTTTTGATTTTATATCGAACTCACGCTACTTATTACTACCAACCATAACATCTGTAACTGAAAAAAGCGCTTACATGCTTTCGAAGCGCCCCAACTAAAACCACCAATTTCCACCATAAAAGATCAAACAAGAAAGAGGCAAAGCCTTATTAAGTTAAATATCCGTGTGACAAACCGAAAAACCTTGCGACAAATAAAGCAAATATCACTCTAATTATTTATCTTTGTTAGCCTAAAAGGGTTAGCATACATAAAAACCAAAAACAATGAAAGATTTCATCAAATTTACATTAGCAACCGTAACGGGAATCATTGTATCGAGCATCCTCCTGTTTTTTCTCAGCATCTTGGTATTGTTCAGCATGATTTCCTCCGCCGATACGGAAATTCAAGTGAAAGATAATTCCATCATGATGCTGGATTTTAAAGGTACCCTGATGGAAAGGAGCCAAGACAACCCGCTCAATCATTTATTGGGCGATGAATACAACACCTATGGCCTGGACAACATTCTGTCAGCCATCCGCAAAGCCAAAGAAAACGAAAAAATAAAAGGCATCTACCTGCAGGCCAATTTTTTGACTGCAGATTATCCTTCATTGGAGGCTATACGAAACGCCTTACAGGATTTCAAGACATCCGGCAAATTTATCGTTGCCTATGGAGACAACTATTCGCAAAACCTGTATTATCTGTCGAGTGTAGCCGATAAGGTCCTGCTCAACCCACAAGGTATGCTTGAATGGAAAGGTCTGGCAGCTGCTCCCGTTTTCTACAAAGACCTGCTTGAAAAAATCGGAGTAGAAATGCAAGTATTCAAAGTAGGCACTTACAAGTCGGCAGTAGAGCCCTTCATCTCCACAGAAATGAGCCCCGCCAACAGGGAACAAATGAATGCCTACCTGAACTCTACCTGGGAACAAATCACTAACGAAGTGGCTGCTTCGCGCCAAATTTCCACGGAATCACTGAACGCTGCCGCCGACCGTATGCTGATGTTCTATCCGGCTGAGGAAAGTGTAAAATGCGGTCTGGCAGACACCCTGATATACAAGAACGATGTACGCAACTATCTGAAAGGAATGGCAGGAATAGGTACAGACGATGACCTCCACGTACTTGGATTACAAGACATGATGAACATCCGCAAAAATGTCCCCAAAGACAAAAGCGGCAACATCGTAGCCGTCTATTACGCAGTAGGAGAGATTGTTGACTATGACGTTCAGACACCTATTGCAGGCGACGAACCTGTTATCAATTCATCTGAAGTAATCAACGACCTGCGCAACCTGAAGAATGATGAAGACGTGAAGGCCGTCGTGCTCCGTGTCAACTCACCGGGCGGAAGTGCTTACGGATCAGAACAAATCTGGTACGCAATCAGTGAATTGAAGAAAGAAAAACCGGTCATCGTCTCCATGGGCGACTACGCAGCATCGGGTGGCTACTACATCTCGTGCAATGCAGACAGTATAGTAGCAGAACCGACCACCGTGACCGGCTCTATCGGCATTTTTGGCATGTTCCCTAACGTGAAAGGGCTAACGGAGAAAATCGGACTGGACTTTGACGTGGTAAAAACAAATACGTATGCAGACTTCGGCATGATAGGCCGTCCCATGAACGAAGGAGAAAAAAGCCTGATGCAAATGCATGTCAACAAAGGATACGACTTGTTCCTTCAACGCTGTTCGGATGGACGCGGCATCAACAAAGAAGAACTGGACAAAATAGCCCAAGGACGCATCTGGACAGGAAGCATGGCCAAGGAGTTGGGATTGGTAGACGAACTGGGCGGACTGGACAAGGCGCTTGAGATAGCCGTGGCCAAAGCAGGCATAGAAGGCTATACGGTCATAAGTTACCCGAAAAAACAGACCTTCTTCGAAATGTTGACCAGTACAACTCCCGACAATTACATCAAGAGCAAACTGCTGAACGGCAAAATAGGAAACCTCTACAAACAGTTCAGCCTTCTGGAGAACTTCGAAAAATGTGAACGCCTTCAAGCACGCATCCCATTCGAGCTGAACATCCAGTAATTATAAAGTAAGAAAGCGGAATTATGTAGCCGGAAATTCCGCCAACCAACTCATAAAACATCGGTAATGGAGGAAAGTACAGTCCGCATACATCATTGGCTCACTCCCCTATCCTGGCTCTACGGCCTTGGGGTATGCCTACGCAACAAACTCTTTGACTGGGGATGGCTCAAGTCAAAGAGTTTTGACATACCTGTCATTTGCATAGGAAATCTCTCGGTTGGAGGTACCGGCAAGACTCCGCACACTGAATATCTAATCAGACTATTGCAAGGGAAAGGTTTGCACGTAGCCACACTGAGCCGCGGCTATAAACGGCACAGTAAAGGTTACGTATTAGCCAGCTCACAAAGCAATGCGGAACAGATTGGAGACGAGCCCTATCAGATGAAAAGCAAGTTTCCCGACATACAGGTGGCTGTAGACGAGAACCGCTGCCACGGCATCGGGCAACTTCTCCAACTGGACAATCCTCCAGTCGATGTCATCCTACTGGACGATGCCTTCCAACATAGACACGTAAAGGCCGGGTTGAATATCCTACTGACCGATTACAATCGGCTGTTTTGTGACGACACCCTGCTACCCGCAGGGAGGCTGCGTGAACCCGCTACAGCCAAAAGCCGCGCACAGATTGTTATTGTCACCAAATGTCCGGAGGACATCAAACCGATAGACTTCAACATCACTGCCAAACGTCTTCACCTTTATCCGTATCAACAGCTGTATTTTTCATCTATACGCTATGGCATGCTCGCTCCTGTGTTTCCACAAGAAGCCAACCAACGTAAGATGTTCTCTACACTGACCGGAAACGAACAAGTGCTTCTGCTCACAGGCATAGCTTCACCAGCTCCCCTTGTCAAAGAAATAAGACGCTATACACCCCATATCAGGCAGCTGACATTTGCCGACCATCATCAATTCAGCAATAGGGACATCAAGCATATTGAAGAAGAATTCCTACGACTTGAAGAATGGAACAGACTCATTATCACTACCGAAAAAGATGCTGTACGGCTAAAGTCTCATCCGGCACTAAACGAAGCCCTAAAGCCCTACATATACGTGCTTCCGATTGAAATTGAATTTCTGCAAAACCAACAACCTATATTTAACCAAAACATTATTGACCATGTTAGAACGTATTCAAGAAACTGCAGCCTATCTGAGAAATAGAATGCACACCCAACCCGAAACGGCAATCATTCTGGGTACCGGCCTTGGAAGCCTAGCGGGAGAAATCACCGAAAAGTACGAAATCAAATACGAGGAAATCCCCAACTTCCCTATTTCAACAGTAGAAGGCCATAGCGGCAAACTCATCTTCGGCAAGCTGGGCAACAAGGACATCATGGCCATGCAAGGACGCTTCCACTTCTACGAAGGCTACTCCATGAAAGAAGTAACTTTCCCCGTACGGGTAATGCGCGAACTGGGCATCAAAACATTGTTTGTCTCCAACGCCAGTGGTGGCACCAACCCGGCTTTCGAAATTGGCGACCTGATGATTATCACCGATCACATCAACTACTTCCCCGAACATCCGTTACGCGGCAAGAACATACCTTATGGTCCCCGTTTCCCGGACATGAGCGAAGCTTACGACAAAGAACTGATTCGTAAAGCCGATGCCATTGCCGCCGAAAAAGGAATAAAAGTGCAACACGGCGTCTATCTGGGTACTCAAGGACCTACGTTTGAAACACCTGCCGAATACAAACTGTTCCATATCATGGGAGCCGATGCTGTGGGCATGTCTACCGTCCCCGAAGTCATCGTAGCCAACCACTGCGGCATCAAAGTGTTCGGCGTATCAGTCATCACAGACTTGGGGGTTGAAGGTAAGATTGTGGAAGTGTCTCACGAAGAAGTACAGAAAGCAGCCGATGCCGCCCAGCCTCGTATGACAGAAATTATGCGCGAATTGATAAACCGTGCCTGACAAAGTAAATGAGAAGACTATCCAACCGCGTTGAATCCCAAAAGATTATAAGCGAAGCTAGTGTGGAATCATGCCCACCAATCATCAACAGTCACATTGGCTTATTTTTTAACTTACAACCATTAGACTATCAACTTACGAAACTGGAGTAAAATAAGGAAGAGATGAGAACAGAAATAGCAACCCTCGGTGAATTTGGCCTCATAGACCATCTCACCGAGGGCATAGAACCCCGAAATGAATCCACCCGTTACGGCATCGGCGACGATGCAGCCGTACTCTCCTACCCCTCGGACAAAGAAGTGCTGGTCACCACCGACCTCCTGCTCGAAGGCGTACACTTCGACCTGACCTATGTACCGTTAAAGCACTTGGGTTACAAAGCCGCCGTAGTCAACTTCTCCGACATTTACGCCATGAACGGCGTCCCCAAACAGATTACCGTCTCACTGGGAGTGTCCAAACGCTTTAGTATAGAAGACATGGAAGAACTCTACGCTGGCATCCGCCTGGCCTGCGAAGCCTATCACGTAGACATTGTGGGAGGAGACACCTGCTCATCCTACACGGGCCTTACCATCAGCATCACCTGCATCGGCGAAGGCGAAAAAGGAAGGACTGTCTATCGGAACGGTGCCAAAGAAACCGACCTGATATGTGTCAGTGGTGACCTGGGCGCAGCTTACATGGGCCTACAGCTGCTGGAACGCGAGAAAGCCGTACTGAAAGGGAGCGATAAAGACGTTCAGCCCGACTTTGCCGGCAAAGAATACCTCTTAGAGCGGCAGCTCAAGCCCGAAGCCCGCAAGGACATTGTAGAAAGATTGCGTGAAGCCGGCATTCAACCCACAGCCATGATGGACATATCCGATGGTCTCTCGTCCGAACTGATACACATCTGCTCACAAAGCAAAGTAGGATGCCGTGTCTACGAAGAACATATTCCCATCGACTATCAGACAGCCGTGATGGCCGAAGAGTTTAACATGAACCTGACCACCTGTGCCCTCAACGGCGGTGAAGACTACGAGCTGCTATTCACCGTACCCATAGCCGACCACGAAAAAATTTCCAATATGGAAGGCGTCAAACTGATAGGACACATTACACGCCCCGAACTGGGATGTGCCCTCATCACCCGGGACGGACAGGAATTTGAACTGAAAGCCCAAGGCTGGAACCCATTGAAAGATGGCGGCAACGCCACTGTTTCCCCTGAAGAGGATGATCTAGAAAAAAGAAATAACTAACATTTTTCAACCATAAAAAGCACTGATAATAAGCCGCATAGGTTTTCATCAGTGCTTTTTTACACCCTTCCCCCTTGCATATTCAAAAACTTTCACTACCTTTGCAACCGCAAACCTCAAGAGAGATGGTGTCATAGCTCAGTTGGTAGAGCAAAGGACTGAAAATCCTTGTGTCCCCGGTTCG
>NZ_CASFWU010000128.1 GCF_949298305.1 uncultured Bacteroides sp.
AAGGCTTTATCCGCTTCCTGCTGCCTTTCTATTCCGGTACGTCGCAGTCCGATTCGGCTTTCGAGATTGTCCATTTTGTCCGCGAAGTGGAAAGCGGCAACATAGACGCCTTCATGCGCCGTCTCCAAAGTTTCTTTGCCGACACGCCCTACGAGTTGGCGCGCGACCTGGAGCTGCACTACCAGAACGTGCTGTTCATCGTGTTCAAGCTGCTGGGCTTCTATACGCAGGCCGAGTACCATACCTCCAACGGCCGCGTGGATATGGTGGTCAAGACCGACCGCTACATTTACGTGATGGAGTTCAAGCTGGAAGGCACCGCCGAGGAAGCCTTGCGGCAAATCAATGAAAAGCAATACGCCCTGCCTTTTGCAGCCGACGGCCGGACACTCTATAAACTGGGTGTGAACTTCAGCAACGCCACGCGCGGCATCGAGAAGTGGGTGGTGGAGTGTGGTTAAAGCTCCCTTTTTCTCCGAAGAAGTCCCTCCCGTAACTCCCCATCATTTCAGGGGCGGTTGCGGGAGGGACTTTTTTGTCTTTAGACCTCCTTCCCTTCGCCTTCCTGCCAGTCTTTGTCGGGTCGCAGGCTCGTAGTATCGTTCCTCTTCTCCGCAGAAAGGTTTCCCCTTGTCCGTAGAAAGGTTTCTGCAATGTAGCATGAAAAGTTATAAAGCAGCCGCTCAGATATACATCGCAGGCGCGCAGATGTACATCGCAGCGGCTCAGTTATACATCGCAGCTGCTGCTTTACAGGTTTTGTAACGGATTGGAGCATCTTTTCTGCTACCGGGGGGAGTCCTTCTCCGCAGATAGGGGTGGGCGGTGGCAGGCCTTGGGCGCATTGACGGTTGGCGGACGGGCGGCCGTCGGCAGGGGTGGTGCGCCCTCGGCAGGCGGGGGCAGGAGGGGGGAGAATGGGGGCGGAAAAGCGGGATGTACATCGTCCGTACATCGGTTTATGGTTTTATATGATTGATTTACAGTTGTTTGCTGTTCTCCTTGATGTACATCGTGTTTCCTTGTCTCCGCAGGACTAATCCTATACTTTTGCCGTCGGAAGAGATTTCATTTAATAACCATACGTTATGTGATTTGATTATGAAAGAGAGAGTTTTATTGTGGATTCTGTTTTTGTGCGTGGGAGCGGGAGTGCTCCGGGCACAGACGAGACAAGTAGTAGGGCGAGTCACTTCTGCCGAAGACGGCCTGCCGGTCATTGGCGCTTCGGTGCTGGTGAAGGGAACTTCGCTGGGCACCGTCACCGATGTGGACGGAAAGTTTGTATTGGGCGGTGTGCCGGTTTCGGCACAGACGCTGGTCGTGTCGTTTGTGGGCATGAAAAGTCGCGAAGTGCCTGTGAGCGACCGCGTGGAAGTGATACTTGAGAGCGAGCAACAGCAACTGGACGAGGTGCTGGTCACCGTGGCCTACGGCACGGCCAAGCGCTCTTCGCTGACGGGTGCCATCTCGACGGTGGACAAGAAGCAGATTGAACTGCGTCCCACGTCCAGCGTCACCTCCGCTCTGGAGGGCAGTACCTCGGGCGTGCAGATTAACAGCACCTATGGCGCGCCGGGCAGCTCGCCCGACATCCGCATCCGCGGTTTTGGCACGGTGAACGGCTCCAGTTCGCCCCTCTATGTGGTGGACGGCGTGCCCTTCAGCGGCAGCATCACCGACCTCAACCCCGCCGACATCGAGAGCCTGTCGGTGCTGAAGGACGCCGCTTCGTGCGCCCTCTACGGCAACCGCGCCTCCAACGGCGTCATCCTCATCACGACCAAGAAGGGTACGGCAGGCAAGTTGAGCTTTGACCTGAAGGTGAACCAGGGCATTTATACGCGCGGCATCAAGGAGTATGCCCGCACGGATGCCCGTCAGTTCATGGAGGCCAGCTGGCAGAACTTGCGCAATGCCCGCATCTCGGCCGGCGACGACCCCGCTACCGCCGCCCGCTATGCCGACGAGAACCTGATTGGTGAGCAACTCTACCTGAACATCTTCAACAAACCGGACAAGGAACTGTTCGATGCCGAGGGCCATTTGGCTCCGGGCGTGCAGATGCTGCCCGGCTATGCCGACGACCTGGACTGGTACAAGGCCGCCATCCGTAACGGCTACCGCCAGGAGTATCTTTTCAGCGGCAATGCCGCCAACGAGAAGAGCGACTATTACTTCTCCTTGGGCTACCTCAGCGAGGAAGGCTATGTGCGCAATTCCAGCTTCAACCGCCTTTCGGCCCGTGTGTCGGTAAACCTGAGTCCTGTGGAATGGCTGAAGGCCGGCGTGAACCTTTCGGGCAGCCATCAGAACTCGCAGATAACGGCCGGCGACGAGGGCGCTTCGTTTACCAACGCCTTCATGTACTGCCGGCAGATAGCCCCCATTTATCCCGTGCATCTGCACAACGCCGACGGTTCCTACCGTCTCACTGCCGACGGCCAACGTCAGTATGACCCCGGCTACTATACGGACGACAAGGGCGTGGAGGTGGCTACCCGCAACCAGTATGCCGACCGCCACGTGGTGTGGGAAAACGAACTGGACATGGACGACACCATGCGCAACACCCTGCAGGGAATCGCTTATGTGGATGTCAAGTTCCTGCGTGACTTCACCTTCACCGTGAAGGGCGATATGAACCTGAGCCAGTCCGACAACACCGCCTACGACAATGCCGTCATCGGCAACGGCAAGGGCAGCGAGGGCCGTGCCCGGCGCAATACCTACCGCTACAAGAGCTACACTTTCCAGCAGCAGTTGAAGTGGACCCACCTCTTTGGCAGACACTTGCTGGACGTGCTGGTGGCACACGAGAATTACTCCTTCAACTACGATTACCTCTACGGCTTCAAGACGGCGCAGATATTTGCCGGACGCCCCAACTTCAGCAACTTTACCGAAATCACCAGCCTGGACGGCTACGAGAACAACTACCGTACCGAGAGCTACCTGGGCCGCCTCCGTTACAACTACGGCGACCGCTACAACCTGGAGGTTTCCTTCCGCCGCGACGGCTCCTCGCGCTTCCATCCGGACAACCGCTGGGGCAACTTCGGCAGCGTGGGTGCCAACTGGATTATCAGCGAAGAGGAGTTTATGAAAGATGTCAGCTGGGTGAACGACCTGAAACTGCGCGCCAACTACGGCCAGGTGGGCAACGACGCCGGCGCCGGCTACTATGCCTACATGAGCCTCTACACCGTGGAGCAGAACGCCCACAAGGGTGCCCTCTACCTGACGCAGAACGACTCCTACGACCTGAAGTGGGAGACGGGCGAGGCCTACGGCGTGGCCCTGGAGGCACGCCTCTTCAACCGCTGGAACCTGAGCGTGGAGTACTTTGACAAGCGCAACAAGGACTTGCTGTTCGACATCTATCTGCCCCTCTCGGCAGGAGCCACTTCTTCGTCTGCCGCCCAGGCCACCGTGACCCGCAACCTGGGCACCATCTCCAACCGCGGCATCGAAATCAATACGGACATCGACGTGTTCCGCAACCGCAACTGGACTGTCAACCTGGCCGCCAACGCCACGTTCCTGAAGAACAAGATTGTGAAGCTGCCCGACCAGAACAAGGACGGCATCCTTTCCGGTGTCTATAAGATTGTCGAAGGCAGAAGCCGCTACGAGTTCTTCACCTATACTTTCGAGGGAGTGGACCAGCTTACCGGCAACTCGCTCTACAAGGCCAATCTGGAGGACTATTACGTCAACATGCCCGACGGCACCACGCTGGGCAACAAGCAGGGCGGCGCTGACATCACCAGCAAGGCTACGGTGATAGGCGGAGTGCCCTACGTCACCAACACCACCTACGGCCAGCGGGAGTTCCACGGCTCGGCCCTGCCTACCGTGTACGGCAGCTTTACGGGAACCATCGGTTACAAGTCGCTCACTCTCTCTGCTCTATTCACATATTCGTTGGGCGGCAAGACGATGGACGGCGTTTATCAGTCGCTGATGAGCACCGGAACCAGCCCCGGCAACTATCATGCCGACATCATGCAATCGTGGACAAAGGCTCCCGAAGGCATGAAGGAGGATTCGCCCGACCGCATCCGGAAGGACGGCATTCCGCAAATCAACAGCACACTGAGTGCGGACAACAATGCCGTCTCTTCCCGCTGGCTCACTTCGGCCGACTATCTGGTAGTGAAGAACCTGACCCTCTCTTACCGCCTGCCGCAGGCGTGGGTAGGAAGCATGGGCTTGCAGGACGTGGGACTGAACGTCAGCTGTGAGAATCTTTGGACCTTTGCCGCCCGTCAGGGCATGAACCCACAGCAGTCCTTTGGCGGTGGGCAGGGCAACTACCTCGTGACTCCGCGCATCTTCTCTGTGGGAGTGAGTGTGAAATTGTAAAACCCGTAAATTCTCCATCTTTATGAAACTGAAAAAGATATTCTCCATAACCGCCGCGGCAGCCCTGCTGACCGCTTGCTCCGCCGACTATCTCGACACGCTGCCCCAGTCGTCCACCGACACGGGTACCGTATTCGAGACAACTGAAAACGCCCGCATGGCCGTCAACGGCCTCTGCCTGATGATGACCCAACAATACCTGGGCCAACAGGGATTCAACGGCGAGGGAACCATCAAAACCATGTATGGCAACTATCCCGGCAACGACTTCCAGAAGTGCAACCTCACGGGGTGGGCTCCCATCATCAACGCCACCTACATGGAACGCAGTTCCGTGCTCTACTGCTACTATCCCTGGTTCTATTATTATAAGCTGATAGGCAATGCCAACCGCATCCTGGTAAACATTGACAAGGCCGAAGGCCCCGAAGCCGAACGCCTCTTCATCCGTGCGCAGGCCCTGACCGTCCGTGCCTATGCCTACCTGATGCTCAGCCAGCTCTACTGCCATCGCTGGGCCGACAGCAACCAGGGCGCCTCGCGCGGCCTTCCTTTGCGGGTCGATACTTCCGTCGGCGACCTGCCTGCCTCTACATTGGCTCAGGTCTACCAGCGGATTTATGAAGACCTGGACGCTGCCGTCGATGCCTATACCCGCAGCGGCCTGTCGCGCGACCGGGGAGACAACCACAGCCCCGACCTCTCCGTGGCCTGTGCCGTCTATGCCCGTGCCGCCCTCACCCGCGAGGACTGGGCCACTGCCGCCAAGTATGCCGCCCTGGCCCGCAAGGACTATCCGCTGATGAGCAACGCCGACTATGTGGACGGCGGTTTCAGCACCCCCAACAGCGAATGGATATGGAGCAGCTACAGCGCTTCCGACCAGACACTCTACTATTTCTCCTTCTTCTCCTATCAGGGCAGCAACTCCAGCGCCAGCATCTGTCGCAGCTATCCCTGTGCCATCAGCAAGGAACTTTACGACCGCATCCCCGAGACCGACGTGCGTCGCGGCATGTTCCTCGCTCCCGGCGAAGGCGAACCCTTCAACACCGCCAACGGCCGTGTCACTTCGGGCCCCATGCTGGAGCGTGCCCGTGGCAAATATGCCGACAAGCTCTTTTCCACCAGCCTCGTCTACGCCTACATGCAGTTCAAGTTCCTGTGCACCGGCCAGCCCGGCATCGGTCAGGTGAACCACTTTCGCTCTGCGGAGATGTACCTCATCGAGGCCGAAGCCAAATGCCGGCTGGGCGGCAAGGACAGCGAAGTGCAGGCCCTGATGCAGGCCCTCGTGAAAGACAGCGGACGCGACCCGCAGTACACTTGTACCAAGACGGGTGCCGACCTGCTTGAAGAAGTGAAACTCTACCGCCGCATCGAGCTTTGGGGCGAAGGTTTCGACTGGTTCGACCTGAAGCGGTGGAACGAACCCATTATGCGCCATAGCCATCCTCAAGGCAGCTTCCATCCCCAGTTTGCCATCACGGTGAAACCCGATGAGGCCAACCGCTGGACGTGGGTCTATCCGGCCAAAGAGGTGGATTACAACAGTGCTTTGGACAGTTACATCGAGTGAATTGTTTTTTACCTAACCAGTTAATATTTCTCTAAAATCAAGGTTCCGCGTGATGCGGCGCCGATTCAAATTCTCTCTGATGTCAGGTCGGGAAGTACGGTTTCAGCGGAAACCGTTGCTTCCCGGCCTCTATTTTTTGCGGGTTGATGCTGCAAGTTTCCGGAAACGGGGGCTGTTTGGCAGTTATGACGAATCAAGCGGCGCGAGGGTGGCTGATGCATGGCCTTGTATGCCGGAAACGAATAAGGACGGGTGTGTGCTGCGTCTGAAAAATGCGTCCGTATCGTTTCGGACAGATTCTTTAAAGGCCGTTTAAAAGGGGTTTGAAGTGGATAACCGGCGGCTGTCCGAGTGAATAACTGACGGCTCGACAAGTGGATAGTTAACGGCTTCCCACCCCCTCCATAGCTCCGTGTGCAGGGGTAAAGAAGTATCCGTAAGTAGTTGGATGATTGCTTATGGCTAATCGAAGAACTGCCTGTAAGTAGTTGCTTCATTACTTATTAGGAAGCGATGTCATTCCCTTCTTTTGCTTTGCCGGAAGACGCGGTCGGGCAGATATCGGCATCCTGATTCGGCGGTGTGAAGGTGTTTTCGCAGCAGGTTGTACGAAGACCTCGAGGCCGTGGCGGATTTACTCCCAAAGTCAACCTGTCCTAAGCCTTGAGAAAGTGCATTTTTCTTGACAATAGAGAATAGACCTCACTTCACTTATATTCTCCCTCCTGAAAATGGGTTTAAACCCTGAGAGGCCTATGTTTGAAACATAAGGGGTCTATGTTTCAAACATAAGCCCCTTGGGTTTCAAACCTTCCTGTTGCAGCCTTAATAGGATTCAAGGAATCTCTTACTGAAAGAAGCAGTCAGAGATGTAATTATTCCTTACATTTTTCCCGTCCATCTGTCCGGATAAGGCGTATTTACTCAAGTTCGCACTTGCGGACTTGAGTAAGATGCTGTAGCGGACGAAGACGAATTAAGACACGGTGCAATTGAGGTTGCACAAAAAAGAATAGGATAATATTTGTAATTGTCGGGAACTGATATCTCGAAATTTTTAAAGCTGTCGCCACGTACCGTCGTAATTGTATGGTTGTTGGTCTGTTTAGCTTCATTTCTGTCTTTTCGCAAGGTTATTCCGAAGTTTTTCCGTAAGTTTGCTTGCCTAAAGTTCAAACGATATGGAAATACAAGCCAATTATATCCGCCGCATTGAGATT
>NZ_CASFWU010000129.1 GCF_949298305.1 uncultured Bacteroides sp.
AGCTACAGCGGACTGCTGTGCATCGACCTGGACCATACCGACGAACGTACGGACGAAATCGTACGCCGCGTCAGCACCTTGCCTTGGGTGGTGGCTGCCTTCCGCAGCATCTCGGGCAACGGCCTGAAGGTGGTGGCGCGCGTCAGCCCCGACGATGCCGCCCGCAACTACCGCGCCCTCTATGCGGCGGTGGGAAGTGCCGTGAGCACCTGTGCCGCCCATCCTTACGACGAGCATTGCCGCATCCTGACCCAGCCCTGCTACTACTCCTGGGACCCCGCTGCCTGGTATGCCCCCGAAGCCGGGGTCTTTCTCTTTGTACCCGCCGCCGAAGCGGGCAGCGATGCCGATGCGGCGGACATTCCCTCTCCGGTCCCCGCCGCCGAAGCCTCCGCACAGGGCGCAACGCCGGCTACCGCGCCGGGCTTCCTCGAACAGTTTGTCAGCGACTTCGAGCACCGTCATCCCTTCGTCCGGGGCGGACGGAACGACGTCGCACTGAAACTGGGGCACGCCGCCCGTCGTAAAGGTTTTTCGGCATCCGAACTGGAACGTCTCATCCAGGTCTTCAGCTACCGCCATGCTTCGGACGATTTTACGTCCGACGACATACGTTCGCGCGTACTGTCTGGCTATCAGTATGTTGACCGGTTTCCACCGGCCGACGTTTCCGGTGCGAGGGCTCATTTTAGGGCTCAGGCTCACTATGAGCCTTCCCCACGGGGCCAGGCGCCAGCCGATGCAGACGATTTGTTGGAAAATAATGAAGCGCTCATGGCTTCCGTCCCCCTCATTCCCGATGTGGTCTACGACACGCTGCCCCCGCTGCTGGTGCGGTGTGTGGAGCCTGCCTGCAACCTCCACGAACGCGACTTCCTGCTGACAGGGGCGCTCAACAGTTGCAGCGCGCTGCTGACGGGTGTGCGCTTCGTCTACAAGGGAGTGGAACACTCGCCTCACTTCTACCTGGCCGTAGTGGCGCCCGCCGGTACGGGGAAGGGCGTGATAGCCTTCACCGCCTCGCTGCTCGATGCTACCGAAGACTGGTATGCCCGCTGCCGCGAGGAGCAGCAGGAGGCTGCCGACGAAGCACGTACCCTGTGGGAACTGGAAATGGCCGAGGCACGCAAGCAGCATCGCAAGCCCAACGCCGACCTGCGCCCGTCCAAGCCCGTGCTGCAGTACTTCAAGCTGCCGGCCACCATCAGCAAAAGCCGGCTGATAGAGAGCCTGGCGGCTTCGGGACAGGTGGGGTGTGCCATGGCCACTACGGAGATGGCCACCCTGTGCGACGCCATCGGCACCGACTACGGCCACTTCGAGGACATCCTGCTGAAGGCTGCCCACCACGAGGAGGTGGGGTCGTCGTACAAGGTGGACGGGGCACCGCTCGTGGCACGTCGTCCGCGGTTGTCGCTCGTCATGTCGGGCACGCCCGAACAGTTCTGCGCCTTTTTCCGTTCGCTGGAGTCGGGGCTCTACAGCCGCTTTGCCGTGTGCACCCGGCCGCCGGCAGTGCAGTGGGAGTCGTGTGCGCCCGACGACGCACAGACCGACCGCTACAGCCACTTCCGCCGCCTGAGCGAGGAGCTGCTGCCCGTCCACCTGGGATTGCTGAAAAGCCCTACGCGGGTCACCTTCAGCCCCGCACAGTGGCGCGAGCACACGGCCTGCTTCAGCCGCCTGCTGGCCGATGCCCATGCCGAGGGGCGCGATGCCGTGCTGGGCATCATCTTCCGCCACGGCCTGCTGGCCATGCGCTTGGCAGCGCTGTTCACGGCCTTCCGCAAGTGGGACGGCTTCCGCCAGGCGCCCGAGTACCGCTGCACGGACACCGACTTCCGCAACGCCCTGCTCATCACGCAGACGCTGCTGGAGCACAGCCTGCTGCTCTGCTCCACCCTGCCGGACAGCGCGCGGCCCGTCGTGGCGCTGCAACGTCCCCACCGGATAGCGGGCGTGCTGGAGTCGCTGCCTGAGAAATTCTCGTACAAACAGTTTGTCGACGCAGCCGGTCTCGCAGGCATTCCGCTGAGCTCGGCCAAACGCATGCTCCGCAAGGCTGTGCAGTCCGAACTGCTTGTAAAAGAGGAAGATGGCTATCGGAAACCGCCAACCGAACCCGTGGAGAAGGCTCATAGTGAGCCTGAGCCCTAAAATGAGCCCTCGGCAGCTGCCGGACACAGCCGCCGGATGGTGAAATTTCCGGACACCGGTTCGCCACGGAGTACACAGAGTCCCACAGAGAAAAAAATTAAATCTGTGTTATCCGCGTCATCTGCGTCTGAAAAATGTACCATCCGCATGGTCATTAGCACATTTGCACATTTGCACATTTGCACATTAGCACATTGCCCCATTAACAACTTAAAAACTCAAACGCTATGAAACCCGAATTGATTCCCGACGAAGGAGCCGACCGCCCCTTCGTCATCCGGCCCTACCGTAAGGCCGAATTTGCCCAACTCTACTTTCCCGACCTCACGCCCCGCTGTGCGTTGCGCAAGCTCCACCGCTGGATAGAACGCAGCGATGCCTTGCGCCGTGCGCTCTACGAGGAAGGTCCTGAAGGACGCAACGAGCAGACCTTCAGCCGCCGTCAGGTAGAGCTGCTGGTCCGCCACTTCGACGAGCCCTGACTCCACACCGTTTGTTGTGTGCCGTTACAAACAATCCGACGCCCCGCCACAAGCAATGTGGCGGGGCGTTACGTTTAATGTGCCCGTACAGTGAATACATTTTCATACGAAAAGTTACGCAGATTATCTCCGAACGGCAGGTAAGGCCTGCTTCCCATCTATTCGCTCTGTGGTAATCCGGGTAATTTTGTATTGAAGCAGTAGCAGCCTATGTGGCATTAAAAGTGCAGATGGGTATGTGTACGTGTAGAGACGCAAAATTTTGCGTCTCTACGATGTTTGTGTAAATGTATGATAATCAGATGTCTATGAGACTATATGTTTACTTTTCTTTCTTCCTGTCCTCCCGCGCCTTCTCCGTGCGCTTGCTGATTTTGTCAATCTCGCGGCGGATGCGCTTCAGTTCGCGCAGGGCGTTGTAGCTTACTTCGCGGTGTTCTTCGTTAATCTCCTTGAGGCGGGCCAGCATGGCGCGCAATTCGCGTAGTTCGTAGATGTCGGTGGTGGGCTGTTTGGGGGCTGGAAAAGCCGGGATTTCTTTTCCTCCCTTCTTCGGAATGCGAAAGAGAATGAACGCCAGTGCCAGCACAACCATCAGTGCCGGCACGATAATCAGTGTCAGTGTCATTTTCAAGCTAAGTTTTTAAGTGTTTTCCGACTTCAAAATTGCAGTTGATGCGTTTTTTCAAGGGTGCCGAAGTAAATAAACGTTAAACGGTTCGTCCAAGTAGCACCCGTCCCGACACCGGTTGTCCCACCCTTGTCGGAAAGTTTGCGGACCTTTGCCTTGTCCACTTCCGGAGACCATGGACGCGGTTGGTGCACACCGCTTAACTTACTGATTCAGAGGAAATGCCTACATCGGCAGGCCGGACAGGAGAAGGCTGCATCGGGCGGTTGTCATCCGCCGACGGTGATGCTCTCTGCAAACCGGTGATAAAGGTACTGATTAATTTTGAATGTACGCCAACGCTACTTCCGTTTTTTTCAGTCCTTCCTGCCTTTTTCGCATCCTCCTCATCACCCGAAAAAACAAGAAAGGAGACTCGTATGTCTGTCACATTCAAACGTGTCCAGCGGAAAAACCCGCAGGACCAGGCCGCACCGGCCAAGTACTACCCCCAACTGGTGGTGTGGGGAAAACCGGCCACGCTGGAAAGCCTCTCCATCCAGATGAAAGAAAAAAGCTCGCTCACACTGGGCGACATCCAGAGCGTACTCACCAACTTCGTTTCCGCCATGCGGACGGAGCTCTACAACGGCCATTCGGTCAGCATCGACGGCTTCGGGGTGTTCAGCCTCTCGGCCACAACCGAAGGCTCGGAACTGCGGAAGGACTGCACGGCGGAAAAAATCAAGGCGGTACGCATCAACTTCCGCGCATCGAGCGCCATCCGCCCCAACCTGGACACCTCGACCACCCGCGCCGAAGAACGCATCGACTTCGTAGACCTGGACACCAAGCTTCAGGAACTGAACATGACGCCCGACGACGGCGCCGACGATGAAGAAACACCCGGAGGCGGCTCCGGCGGTGGAGGCGGGGAGGATGACAACCCGATCGGATGAGGGATGGGCTAAGGTGTGAATGTGCAAATGTGATAATGTGCTAATGTGAGAATGTGCAAATGGGCTAATGGCCATGCGGATGGTACATTTTTCAGCCGCAGATGACGCGGATAACACGGACTAAATTTTTCCTCTGTGGAACTCTGTGTCCTCCGTGGTGCCCCCCCACCTCAACCTAAAACCCTAAACTCTAAACCCTCAAAAAAATGCGAAGAATTGATTACATCGTCATCCATTGCAGCGCCACCCGTGAGGGCCACGTCCTCACCCCCGAGGCGCTGGACCGGGAGCACCGTCGCCGCGGCTACCGCATGACGGGCTACCACTACTACATCCGCCGCGACGGGACCACCGTCGTCACCCGCCCACTGGAGCTTGCAGGGGCGCACGTGAAAGGCTACAACAAGCACTCCATCGGCATCTGCTACGAAGGCGGACTGGACGCCCAGGGCCAACCCAAGGACACCCAACGTCCGCGTCTGCGGACACCGCGACCTCAGCCCCGACCTGGACCGCAACGGAACGGTCGAGGCATGGGAGTGGGTGAAGGCGTGCCCGTGCTTCGAGGTGGCGAAGGAGCTGTGAGGAAAATGAAGAATGAAGAATGAGGAATGAAGAATGGAGGCAAGTGGGTAGTAAACGAGGGCTACGAGGCTTACGGAAACTTCGGCAGCTAAAGCCCTTCATCCCCTCGTCAACTTGTCAACTCGTCAACTTGTCAACTCGTCAACTTGTCAACTCGTCAACTTGTCAACTACTATCAACCGCATCGAAAGGAGGTGTGAAAATTATGGCTGTCAAGAAATCGACTTGGGATCTGATTATCAAGATCATCTGTGCTGTGGCAGGTGTGCTGGCCGGCGCACTGGGCGTTCAAGCCGCTAACCTGCTGTAAGCAAAAGCAAGAGGGTGTATCAGAATAAGTTTTTTACCACAGATTACTCGGATTATTACAGATCACTGAATCTGACAATCTGAAGATCAAGAAAAAATCTGTGCCAATCTGTGAAATCTGTAGTAAATGATGACACACCCTCTTTGCATAAATTATAAATCCTAACAAAATATATAGATATATGAAAAGACTTATTTTAATTCTATCCGTCTGCCTGCTTTCGCTGGTACTTAAGGCACAAAACGAGTATGGCAAAGTCAGTCCGCAGACAGCCGATTTTATCAAATATGGCAATATTCCGGTTTCCCTATATACCGGACAAGTTAATGTTTCCGTCCCCCTCTACCACATCGAAGACCCCGACTTCGATATCCCGCTGGTGCTGAACTACGTATCTGATGGTTTCCAACCTGCCAAACGTGCCGGATTTGTAGGCCTGAACTGGTCGATAGGCGGGATGGGGGCGGTGACGCGCGAAATATACGGGGTGCCAGACGACTTCAAGGAATATACGACTACCCCGGATCCAGCCAAAGGATTCTGGCAGGCAGTGCAACAGAAACCCTATCTTCAGGAACATTTGTACCTCTTCTGGCCGGGAGTCCTTAAAAATTATGGCGTTTATTGTGCCCTTCCATACGTAGACAATTGTTTTTACGACTGTGAACCCGACCTGTTCATGTTCGCCATGCCCGGGCACAACGGCACTTTCATGATAGACAACCAGGGCGTGGTACGTGCCAGTGACAAGGGATACAAGGTAGACCTTTCCGGCCTCACTGCCCAAACCGAATATCTGGGGTATCCGGCGGATTCGGAAATCAGAATCACAGCTCCCGACGGCTACGTCTATACATTCGGTGGTGAGTTGACAAGTCTGGAATATAACATGAACTTCTCTCCCGCCAAAGAATTCACTGCCGCGGAAAAGAAAAGCTGCATCAATGCCTGGCACCTGACAAAGATAACGGCACCCAACGGACGGACACTTGTTGTGAACTATACTTCTGATAACATCCATAACATGTGGTCGCCTATCTGGGCCGCTTCGCGCACCAAACTGCTGGTCGCTCCCAATCCGATGGATCCATATACCTACAAAGCCACTAAAATGGTATTCCCCGAATCCATCGAGATAGCCGACACCGGCCTGCGCGTCGAATTCCGGAAAAGCGTGGAGACGTGCCGGACTTTCTATCAGGAATTCCAGAAATACAACAATCTGTCGTACCAGCTGGATGCCATTGACGTGAAACAAGGAAATAAAACGGTGTATACTTACAGCCTGTCCTACTCGAACCGGAACCATCTGAGATTCCTGCAACAAGTCACGATGCCGGATGAAGGGAAATATTCATTCGAATACCGGCATCCCGCAACGTATGCCGAGCCGTCGACCGACAACGTGGATGACTTCGGGTATCTGAAAGGTCTTCTCCCCATCAATCCGGTCAGCCTGATGACAAAGATGACTTATCCTACAGGCGGGTACACTTTGTTCGAATACGAGCCGCATAGCTACAGCAAGAGAGTGGACACCGAAGTGACCGATTTGTCATTCCACTCCCGCCTTGTGGATATAGCCGGAAAGACCAACGGCTTCAGAATAAAATCTCTGGAAAACCATTACCGGATTGAAGGCACCAACTTCTACTCCAAAGAGACCAAGACTTATACCTATACCGAACCGCTCAGTGTGAAAGACAGCGGCATCTTACTGAAATACAGGCCTTACTTCCGACGGACGAACGGCGACACCATCTATATATGGAACAACGTATGGCTTCAAAACTACAACATCGAAGAGCCACGTATCGGATATTCGTATGTGAAAGAAACATTGGGGGACAAGTCATACATTCAGTATCACTTCTCCGATTACCACACTTGTCCGGACCAGGGAGATGTCAACTACAGTTGGACGGCAAGCACAGGGTTTCCCACTCCCCTGGAGCTGGTTTCTGGAAACGCCACTATGGCAACCAGCAAATGCTTGCGGCGCGGACATTTATTGTGGAAACGCGTATACAACAGCCAATCGGTAGAGCAACAACGTACGGAATACACCTATCGCAACCTCTTCCCCACGCTGCAACCTGCCCCTTCTCCCGGGCAACAACTGGCAGAACCGGATTATTCCGTCTCTCTGCGTCCGGTTTCGGGAGGAGCCATGGCCATGCGCATCCGCATGCAGAAGTATCCCGTGAGCATAGAGAAAACTACAAGCTACTTCAAGAATGCCGCCCCTATAGTTTTCACAAAAGAGTATACATACAACAATTACGACCGGCTAAAGCAACAGACAGAAAGTACCTCTACACAAGATACGCTGAAAACCACCTTCAGCTATCCTACCGATTCGATTTTACCCAGTACCCGGAACAACGTATACCAGATACAGGGAAACAGCAACATAAAGAATACCTCGGTAGCAGACACGCAGGAAGCAACTCCCATTTATCCTGTCGATAATGTACACAAGAAACTGGTAGACCGCAACATCGTGGGCCGCGTAATCGCAGAAGAACGTTTTCTGGGGAATAAATTGTTGGAAGGAAAGTGGACCCAGCCCAAGCTATTGTCCAATGGAGGCGTAGTGGATGCCGCCGTCTATACCCGCAAAGGCAGCTATCCATACGAGAAACAAGAAGCCTGCGAGGTGCATGATGCGTACGGAAATCCCATTTATGTGACAAGCCGCAATCGCCCGAAGAAAGTTCTGGTGTGGGGGTATCACGGGCGTTACCTCGTCGCAGAAATCGAAGGAGTGACGTACAATGAAGTCAAAACGGCACTGGGCAGGAGTCCTGAAAGTATGTCGGACCAGGACGTGCCGGATATGACAGCCCTGGACGGACTGCGTACTTCGTTGCCGCATGCCCTGGTCACCACCTACACCTACGAGCCGTTGGTAGGCATGACTTCGCATACCGCTCCCCACGGAGAAAAAACCACCTACGAGTATAACGACAAAGGGCAGCTCAGTACGGTGAAGAACCATGAAGGAAAGGTGGTAGAGAGTTACATCAAACATTATCAAAACACTGAAATACCCAACGAATTATGAAAAGATATCTGACATTTTTATGCTTGTGCATCATATCTGTGTGCACACAGGCACAGGAAACCGCGTTGAATTATCTGCAAACGCGTACAATGCTCACCGAGCAGGGTGACACGTACATCGAACAGGTCCGGTATTATGACGGCTTGGGACGCCCTTTCCAGAAAATGACAAGAAACTATCCTTTTGCGGAAACAGACAGCTGCCTGCTGACCGTCCAAGGATATGACCAGACGGGAAGACCTGATATACAGTATCTGCCCATGCCGAGAAAAGAAAAGTATCTTGATGTACCTAATTTCAGTCTTTCATCCCAATTCTATTACAAAGACTCCCGTCCTTACATCTCCACAGAATATGAAAAGTCACCACTGAACCGAATCATAAAAATGACCAAGCCGGGTGAAGACTGGAACGGGCATTCAAAGACCATCGTATACGGAACGAATGCTGATGCCGGAAACTGGTGTTGCGCATACTACTACATAGATGCTGCTGGAAAACTGGTACGAAACGGGAACTACCAGGCCGGACTACTGGAGGCGACAGAAGAAACCGATGAAGACGGTCACGTCAGTTACACCTTTACCAACATGCAGGGAAAAACCATCCTTACCCGAGAGATGGATGGAACTGTCTCGCACGACACGTATTACGTGTATGACGACTACGGAAACCTGTTTTACGTGCTGCCACCCATGATAAACGACGACATCACCTCTCAGAATCTGGACAAATATGCTTACCGGTACAGATATGACCACCGGAACCGCCTAGTCGAAAAAAAATTGCCGGGAACGGACCCCGTGACATATGCTTATGACGCAGCCGACCACCTGACCCTGATGCAGGACGGAAACATGAAGAAAAAAGGAAAATACAGGCTGTACCTCTACGACAAACATAACCGGTTAGCAGTGCAGGCTATAGCAGACCAATCACTAATAACAGGCATAAAGGATCTGGACAAAAGAGTGATAAGCTGCTTTTATAGCAATCTGCCAATTGACTTGGAGAATATTATGATGAAAACTGCTATACAGTTTGAATTATGCCAAGAACTCGTAGGGACAGGATACCATGTCAACTTAAATGGAACATTAACTCCCATCGAGCATAACATGCTATACGAAATCATCAATTATTACGACAACTATGACTTCAAACATAAGGTGGACGGATTCAAGAATATTCCCGATCTGGAATACCCAACGTTATCGGGCACACTTACGGGCCGCATCGTCAGCCGGACGTCCGAACCGGACCGCCACCGATACGAGCTCTATGCCTACAACCGGAAAAGAAAACTGGTTTCTACCCTGCTGCATGACTCACTGAGCTATAACCGGAAAACGGATTACACGTATTCATTTACCGGAAAACCGCTAACTCAAACGTCTGTCTATTTCACCGGAACGTTCGGTACTCCCGCCGAAAAGGTGCTCCTCACCGAAACGTATACCTATTTATACAACAAGAAAAACCTTTTGGCATCCGTGAAGCACCGGATGAACAACGGACCGGAAGTACAGCTTTTGACATATACTTATGACGTTACAGAGCGCATCATCGCCAATACATTCCACAATATCAGCAATCCAGACTTCCGGATAGAGTACAAGTATAATATACAAAATTGGCTGACAGCCATCAGCGGCACCAAGTTCTCGCAGAACCTGTATTACAACACCGGCAACGGCACACCCTGCTACAACGGCAACATCAGCAGCATGACCTGGAAAGCCGGAAATGAGACGACACTCCGCGGCTATAAGTTCACTTACGACGGGCTGGACCGCATGCTGGATGCGGTCTATGGCGAAAGTACTTCGATAAGCAGTAACGCAAACCGCTTCACCGAGAAAGTGACCGGCTACGACAAGAACGGGAACATACTTGCCCTGCAACGTTATGGGCAGACGGGGACTTCGACCTATGGCTTGATAGATAATCTAACTTTTACTCTAAATGGCAACCAACTAAACCGGGTGGATGACGCGGTAACGGCATCCGCCTACAACAACGGTTTCGAGTTCAAGGACGCCGTGAAGCAGGCTGATGAGTACGCTTACGACGCCAACGGTAATTTAACTAAAGATTTAAACAAAGGAATTAGCAATATATCGTATAATTGTTTAAATTTGCCAAGTGTAGTAACCTTTAGTGACGGTAGTACGATAACCTATACGTATGCCGCCGACGGAACCAAGCTCCGCACG
>NZ_CASFWU010000130.1 GCF_949298305.1 uncultured Bacteroides sp.
AAACACGGAAAAAGGACAATAA
This sequence comes from uncultured Bacteroides sp., assembly GCF_949298305.1. Lineage (GTDB taxonomy): Bacteria > Bacteroidota > Bacteroidia > Bacteroidales > Bacteroidaceae > Bacteroides. The sequence continues at coordinate 23 of NZ_CASFWU010000130.1, forward strand.
TAATGGCATATAAAGTGATTATACTCTATCGACTTTATATGCCATCTTACTTTGTAGGGACATTTACTGAATATCCCGAAGTAACTGCCCGTAGGCATTAAACGACCTGCGTGAAGCCAGCGACACGGTAATCATCAGCGAAAGCATGGAGGCAGTGAAAGTAATGACCATAATCATCATCTGATATTTAATAGCCACATTGGGACTACTTCCACCCAATATCTGCCCACTCATTGTACCAGGGAAAGCGACAAGCCCCATCACAGCGATGTTTGCTATCAGAGGACTGAATGACTTGATAATGGCTTCGCGGATAAATGGTGCCCGGGCCTCAGCTCGCGTGGCTCCGTTACCCAGCAGATACCGATACAGCTGTTCCTCACGCTTCAGTCCACTGTAATAAGTATTAAGAGCTATCACGTTACTGGACAACATATTTCCCATCAGTATACCAAATATCGGGATGAAATAGCGGGCACTGAACACATTCTCTGGGCGTAGCACAATGCAAATAAAGTACATTCCTACACACACCACACTACACAGGAATCCTATTGAAACAGGCATCAGTAACACTTTACGCTTCAGTCCTGTACGGGCAAGGGCTGTCTGAGAAGCGACAAAGACCATAATGATGCCCCATAAAAAGTTAATCCAAGGATTGTCCCACAGAAACAGGTACTTCAAGTACACACCTATCAAAAACAGCTGTATAATCATCCGCGCCGTCCCCACAATAGTGGCACGCAACAACCCAGTCTTGAACTTCCAAATATAAAACAAAGGGATCAAGAGCAGCAACAGCCCAATACACAGACTGGAATATGTAATATCTATGGTCTCCACTTAAGCAATCTTTTTTTTCAATTCCTATTTCATCATAATCCGTTTCTGGCATCCAGCAGTAAACGTCTCGTCATGCGAAACCGCCAGGATGGCACTTCCTTTTTCAGCCTGTCGCCGTAGGAAGGCAACTACTCTACCCGTGGCCTCAGCATCGAGTGCAGAGGTCGGTTCGTCTACCACCATCAGTGGCTTGTCCATCATGGCGGCCACGGCTATCATGATTCGTTGCCGTTGTCCGCCGGAGATTTCGTTCACCCTTTTGCCATACAAACCGCGCTCCAGCCCCAGCTCTTCAAAACAAGCCAGCAGACGTCCCTCCGAGAAAGGCGTGGAGCGGTTGGCCTTCAGCCCGAACGGCAACCTCACAACCTCCTTCACCCACTCCAGCGGCAAGGCCAGTTCCTGGGGAATCCAGGCTGTGCATTTGCGGATAGCGTCCACGGTGCTTTTCTCCAGCGACATGCCGTTTACCGTGATGCTGCCCTCCTTCAAAGGGACAAAGCCCAGCACCGCATTCAGCAACGAAGACTTCCCACAACCCGAAGGCCCCGAAATGCCTGCAATCTCTCCCCGCTCCAAGTCCAAGTTGAAGCCCGAAAAAATCACCCGGTCACCATAAGCTATACTGGCATTCTTTATCTGTAGCATGTTGCAAACTCGTCTTTAATTCTCGCAAAGATACAAATTTTCCAGATTTCCGCTCTTCCCTTTCATGCGAAACCCATGCGGCGACCCTCACTTCTTCCGCAAGTACGGCAATAATGGGCTGCGCATCAACCGCCAGTCCTCCTAAAGTCGTACCGATACCGTACTGGGCATGAACAAAAAAGAGCTGCAAGGAGAAACCGCCGTCAACGGTTCCATCCTTGCAGCCCATGGTACTTGTTCAGGGAGAGTTGTCTCCCGCCCGGTCAGAACACATAGTAGAATCCCAAAGTTCCTCCATTGAGCAAGTTAATGGAGAACGATTTACTCCCCGAATTATACCCCATCGAGGCCAACGAAGCCGTGAGATACATTTTCTTGGAGAGAGAAATAACAAGTTCTGGAGAATATTGGAAGAGGAAGGCGAACTTCTTGTTAGCTGCTCCGAACCCCATACCTACGGTATTCATCATGCCGATATTCTTGTTGAACGGTACGTAATAGCCACCCCCAGGTCCAATCATAAATGTGCTTGATCCGCCGGGAGCCACTGCCAGAAGCAACGAACCTCCAATGTACCAATTGTCGGTGAGCATATACTGCATTCCAGGCGACAAAGCGAAGTTCACATTCACGTCCGTCCCGCCGTTTCCCCAGATATCCACTCCCGTATCAACCATATCCAGTCCCAAACCGATGCTTCCACCTACCAGTAAATCACCTTTGCGCAGCTGTGCGTTCGCAGCCGACACCATAACCAACAGGCCGATGGCCCACATAATCATTCGTTTCATAATAATTCATTATTTAAGTGTTAAACAAAATTTATTCTTCTTAACATTCCAACCTTCATTGTGCTTGGTAATAGTTGGGGATACCTTGGTAATGTCCCGCTATTTTGATACCGTTCTCATACTCGCATTCAAACTGAAGCGAATAGCTGTCGCCACTGCTCAACACCTTTACCCGACCACCTTTCACTACCGCCTTGATGCCGTTGGAACGGGTATCGGCATAGTAAGAGTTACCGGTGAATACCCCCGACTTTTGTTCAGAAGCACTGAAGCTATAGGTTCCGGAGGCCAAATCCATACTCTCCGAAGTGATAAACTCAAAATAGACGAATACGCCACGACCGGTAACCTGAGAGTTGTAGACATTGTAGGACATACCTTCTGAGCAGATGAGAACATCGCAGTTGATGCCTGAACCCATTGCTCCATAGTCTACAAACGTGGCTTCACCTATCTCCATCTCGGTTCCGTTTACGTTCAGCATATTGGCATTTATCATTATGTCATCGTCTTCGCCGCAGGAAACGGCCGCCACACACAGCAGCAACAACGTCATGGCCATCGCTCCGTGTTCTTTCAATCTTAATAAAAAATCATTCATGGTTTATTGTTTTTATATTTTCCTTACTTTATAGCTATACCTTCCGGTAATCCCATGGGATACAACTGTGAATGTCCGAAATCATACCGTTTCCCGAATTCTGCATAGAGGAACTGAGATTCGGGAGCAGTGGCATACGTGAAATCCGCATATCCTTTGAACTGTGTGTGTCCGAAGAAGAGTAATCCTCCCGCTCTTATTTTCTGGAACATGGCAGACGAATGGAATACCGTATGCAAGAAATTGCCTCCGCCCGCAAATATGGCTTCTTGAAACAGGGCTTCATCCTCAAATGTCACTTCGTTGAAATACACTTTCTTATGACGGAAGCTGCTTCCTTGCCAACTGACCCGCTTGTGAAAAATGCTGCCAGTAAAGAACACGTGCCCTTCCACAATCACTTCTGTAAAGTCTGCTTCCTTCCGGAAATCGCAATGTGTGAAGCTGAGATTGTGCGCAAACTCCACACAGATACCCGCCTCGGAATCGAATGCCCGGACTTCACCGACGAACAGACAGTCGTGAAAGGTCACGGAAGACTCCACAAACACCTGTGTCAGGTTGGAGGAAATCCGGTTCCGGTTGGGGAGTTTGGTGAAATCAAGGTCTCCCCACACGATGCAACTGTCCAAATAGAGGTGCTCTCCCCGTCCGATGTGCTCTATGACGTCAGAAGCCTGAATTTCACGGCCTTTCAGGGAGGGCTCTTGGGAAGAGCACCTGCCAAGCATACATAACAAGCAAGCTATCAATACTTTCATTTTCTACTATTGTATGTTCGTCCTCCTATTTCGGATTCAAACTGTTTCTTGTCGAATTCACGTATCCGCTTTTCCAGCTCGCCAGACTGCTTACGTTTCAACAGCATGTTCTGGATTTCATCGGGGGTATAGGCATTTCTGTTATCTTTGTTAACAGGCGTGTGTGTGGGTAGCTCACCTGCTTCCAGCATACGTTTCCCAACCATTTCGAGCCGCTGTCCCTCGCTGCGTGTACCCGGACTGCCCATCGGGTAACCACCTTGGAAATAGTACGGATAACCAAATTCATTGGTGATGAAGAAGAAGTTGTTCTGTTCGTTGCTCTCCTGAACGCAGTTGAAAGGATCCGCCATGACTACCATATAATAGTATCCGCTGATGGGCGGTAGGTAGTAGTTCATGTAAAGATACTCGTAATCGGGCTGGTCGAACACTGCGGCTGCGATGTTCCGTCCGGAGGGCACATCCTTATTGACGACATACTCGATATAGTATTGCGAGTTGTCCACAATCTGTCCTGCAGGAATCTCGTCCGTGAAATAGAGATGGGCCAGAATGCCGTAATCATTGGCGTTGAAAGCATTATAATACATGTAGACAACACTCCACCGCGAAGTGGAAGTGATGTTGGCCGTCCCCGTATTATAGATATTGAAGTACACTTGTCGGTTCACGCCATACCCCCCATTCTGCAGCGGCATGTCAAAAGCATGGTAGGAAGCCAGGTCACTGCCCGAGGTCAGGTCATCCGGGTTGATTTCATTGTCATCGTTCGGCTCGACGTTGTTGTCCACCGTTGCCACGAAGGCTCCGTATACAAAACTCTTGATGAAGAAGTCGTAGTCCACCCAAATGCAACCTTCGTTTCCCCATTGGGTGCTCCATGAATTGAATACAAGAAAGGCGCCGTTGGGACCTTTGTTGTCGTCATAGCCAACCAATGCCATGGCATGGTAGGCATGCTGCATACCCGGTTGCAGATAAGTATCACTGCTTATCACGCCGTCGCCCGTCCAGCTCATGAAATTGTCTCCCAGCCTTGCTCCGAAAGCGACCACCTGCTTCTGCGCCAGATGCGATTTCAGGTTCTCCACGGTGAGGTCCGTATCATAAATGGTGCGGTAGTTCAGAATCTTGTAGTTGGCTGCATCGTTGGTCCACGACTGCGGCGGAGCTTCATCGCACCGGATGCTGCTGTAAGGTGCATTTTGCAGGGTGGTAATGCCACGCCGCTGCAGCACGTCAAGAGCCGGCTCGAAACTGGAACCGTCACAACCAGTCCCCTTGGAGTCACTGCCCATGGACATCCAGAGGTCGGCGGGGCTGAATTGGTTGGCCGGGCTGGCCAGCTGTTCTTTAGTCAGGCCACGCCTCACACCGTGCAGGTAAGTGTGCATCGCGTAGCCGATGGCCCAGGTGACACAGGTTCCGTACTGCCCTTGGTCGCCGATGGGCGGAAGATGGTCACGCAGGTCAACACTGGAAGGCAGTTCCGCACCTTCCTGCGAACTGGTGAAACCAAAGGAAATCTGCCGGGGCATCTCGTCCATCTTTTCGGAGTCCGCATTATAACCCATGGAGTATTCGGATATTTCTATCGGGGGTTCCCCGTCCGGTCCCGGTTGGTCTGTTGCGGGATTGTCATCGCTACACGACACGATGGCAGCGCTCATCATCAACAGCAGCAGAACCGCTGTATTCTTACTCAATGTCCAAATAACGTTCTTCATAATCATGTAGTATTAAAGGTTAACAATTTGTTTCTGTCTGCCCCTCGGGTTTCACGGCATCACCGCAGCAATTGCATCTGCTGGTACTCGATGGTCGACCCGATGTTGGGATTGAAGAAGTAGCTGTCCGACGAGAGGATAGTACCCGCGTCCGAAGTACTCCATACCTGCGTGCCGCTGCCGATGGGGATGTCCACCACCGTACCGTCGCTGCTCACGTAAGGGTTCACGCCCCGTATGGCCTCGCTGTGCAGTTGCGTCACGCGGTCCTGCATGGCACTGGTGCTCTCGTACATGGACATCTGTATGTCGCTGATTTCGGCGGCATTCTGCCGGAGCTGCTCGCTGATGCGGGCGGCCTGCTGCTGATTGAGCTGAATTGACCCTTTCATGCGCGAGGCTTCGGTGCCGGCCACGTCCAGGCTCTTTTCGTCGGCAGCCGTGAAGGTGGTCAGTTCAAGTACGTTCCATAGACGGCGGTCGATGGTGCGCATTGTGCCGTAAGGCATCCTCACGTCGAGGATGAAGAAGCAGGCCGTCGCCACGTGGTACACCTCCTTGCCATCCTCCAGCTTGATGACACAGCCGATGGCCGCCGCATCTGCTTTGGCACCGCGTATCTGGGTAAAGCTACTGCCCATCACCGAGTTGGCCAGACCCTGTTGGAAATTCCGCAGGAGTATTTGGCCGTATTTGTCAGCGTATTGTCTCATCGCGTCCGGCAGCTTGTCGTAAGTCTGCACATCCTTCAGTTCGATGGAGCGTGCATGGGGAAACTGCGTCCTTACCACGTATTGCAGGTAGTCTTCGGCGGTGGTATATGGCCGCTTCATGCTGCGCAGCAGGGGGTGGCGTTGTCCGGTAGCCACACCGTCGTTCTCGTCGTAGTAGGAACGGACCATCTCCATGTAGAAGCCCAGCTGTCTGGCTCCGTCACTCCCTTTGATTTGGGCGTTGGGAGAGCCGTTGGCCTGCTGGAAGTCCTCCAAGTCCACCTTGCCCACCAACTGCCAGCCGGGCAGACAGTCGATGGTAAGCACTTGGGCATTCTGCATGTAGGGATCGTACAGGCTGACCTTCCTTGTTTCATTGTACACGGTAGCGGTGGGCTTGCGCTCGTCCGTCCCTGCCGGGGTCGTCCCCTCGGCAGCGCTTTCGCTTCCTCCTGCCCCTCCGCACCCGGCGGTGAGACAGGCAGTCAACAATAGTATGGGATACATGTTCCGTAATTTGGGATATCAAGAATCAGAAAGCCAGAACAGGACGTACATAAGGGCCCTCAGCAGCATTCCCTCCACATGCTTTATATTTCATTTGATAATATCTACCGGCCTTATATTCCTCTTCTTCAGTCGAGGTGGCAATACCTCGACGCCTCCATATATTCGAGTCAATCCAACCAGGATGATTTGGGTCATCCCTACTTTCCCGAGGAGAATATCTATAAACTGCACGTATATATTCTTTCAAATCATCTCGCGTGGTCGCGTTCTTGACTTTCTCGAATTGTCCATCCATAAATTCCCAAATACCGTACGATTCATAGTATTCGTAACCATCACTCCAATAGGCGCATTCGGCGTAACGTATTTGTCCGTATGATGGCAGGAACCATCCGCTGCTATTCTGAGGAGCAGCGAGCGAAAGTTGCCAGTCGCAAACGTCTCCGACATCCATACCAACTAAAAGGTTTTTTACCCCCCTCGATGTACCATAAGCTGAACTTTCCCTTATGCCGTAATATGTCTTTTTCCATCCAAGGCTTTTTTTACCATAGTTGATGGCAAGCATCAAGGCTGGGTATTCACAACAAGTATGGTTTGTAGCGGGTATATATTCCAGCATAGCCATGCAGTTGTAATAGCCGTTGAAATCATCATAGCTATTATAGATGGTACCCATATACGCTTTCGTATGCTCTATTCGCGTGTTATTGTCTGCTTCCATAATCAATGCCTCGCTTTGTATTAATGCGTTACACCACCGGGTGTAGGTCGCCCATTCATTAATGCAGGGCTCATCTTCCGGTTTATAGAAATTATGAAGTCGGGTCGGTACATGCGTCAGCGATACGACATAGCCGTGGACGGTGCTGCCCAGCACGGGGCCGCCTGCGGTGAGCGGTCGGGTATAGTCGGACTGGTCGGTCTCATGCCTTCCGGCGTAGAAGACGATGCCGATGCAGGCATCCGCCAGTTCCGCGCTCAGCTCGCTGTCGCCACGCAGCAGGGAGCCGTCGTTGAGGTAGAAGTCGCCCAAGCGTGCATGG
>NZ_CASFWU010000131.1 GCF_949298305.1 uncultured Bacteroides sp.
CCAAGGTCTACAACCAGTATGCCGACCTTGTGGCCTACGACAACACCATCCTGAAGGCACGCAACATCATCGGCGCCTACAACCCCGACAGCCGCCGCCGCGTGCTGCTCTTCGCCCACTGGGACAGCCGCCCCTATGCCGACGAGGACAAGGATCCGTCGAAGCACCGGACACCCATCCTAGGTGTGAACGACGGTGCCAGCGGTGTGGGCGTGTTGCTCGAAGTGGCCCGCCAACTGCAGAAGCAGGCACCGGCCATCGGCATCGACATCATCTTCTTCGATGCCGAAGACTACGGTACGCCCACCTTCCACAAAGGTCGGTACAAGCCCGACACCTGGTGTCTGGGGTCACAATACTGGGGACGTGTACCCCACGTGGACAATTACAACGCCCGTTTCGGCATCCTGCTGGACATGGTAGGCGGCAAGAACGCCACCTTCTATCAGGAGCTCTTCTCCAAACGTACGGCGGGCAAGCAGGTCAAGAAGATCTGGGATGCCGCCCACCGGCTGGGTTTTGGCAGCTTCTTCCCCAAGGAAGACGGGACGGAAGTGACGGACGATCATCTCTATGTGTACAATCTGCGCAAAATTCCCTGCGTGGACATCATCAACTACGACCCGAAGTGCGACACGGGCTTCGGCGACTTCTGGCACACCACGGACGACAACATGGACGTGATAGACAAAAGTACCCTGACGGCCGTGGGGCAGACAGTGCTGGAAGTGATTTACAACGAGAAATAAACTTTAAAAGCTAAAGATATGACCATCAACGAAATGCAAGACGAAGTCATCGCTGAGTTCAGCGACTTCGACGACTGGATGGACCGCTACCAGCTGCTCATCGACCTGGGCAACGAACAGCAACCCCTCGACGAAAAGTACAAGACCGACCAGAACCTGATAGAAGGCTGCCAGAGCCGCGTGTGGCTGCAGGCCGACGAACAGGACGGCAAAATCATCTTCCAGGCCGAAAGCGACGCCCTGATTGTGAAAGGCATCATTGCCCTGCTCATCAAAGTGCTTTCGGGCCATACCCCCGACGAGATACTGGAAGCCGACCTCTACTTCATCCCCCGCATTGGGCTGCAAGAACATCTTTCTCCCACCCGCAGCAACGGCCTGCTCTCCATGGTGAAGCAGATGCGGATGTATGCGCTGGCGTTCAAGGCGAAGGAAGGATAAAATAAGAGCAGATTAAAAATAAGTAAATTATGAGGGGGGGGTCAAAACAAAGGAATCTGAAACTCTCCTCCTTCTGGAAGGAGGAGTACCCGAAGGGGGAGGTGGTAGGCGAAAACATAAAGTGTTAATATACAGAGTGTCGTAAAACCTACCACCCCGCCCGTTGGGCACCCCTCCTTCCAGAAGGAGGGGAATCAGGAAATATAACTAAATTTCGACACACCCTATAAGAAAGACATGGCCGGACAGAAGGAAAACGGCACATTCGCTTCGCTGCAGGAAGGGCACTGCCTATGGAAGGCGCTGGAAGAAAAGCCGCTGTGGTGGAGGAATATCCTGGCCGACCCCGAGCTTTACGTGGAGGTACGCAAGGACAATTATCTCAATGTCTATTTTTATGGCGGATGCCTGGCCCTTGTCCGATGGGCGAATGGCGGCATCGTGGCAGAAACGAACCGGAAATATGCAGCAGACTGCCGGCAGACCGGCACGGACCCTGCCAGCGGCAATTGTCTGGAACAGCTTCAAAGCAAGGAAGGGCTGGAAAGAATCAAGAGGGGGATTGCGCAAGTCTACCACAAACTGCCCCTGCAGGCGACGGCCAATGCCCGGAAGAAGGTTTGCGTCTCCGGCGAGAAAATGGTGCAGGGCGGAATGATATTGCATGACAGGAACCGCTACATTGACTCCGAACTGGCCTACCGGATGAAAGGGCGGGAAACCATGCGCGTCGACCTGACAGAGCTGAGAAACCAGACGCTGGTCCTCGTGGAGCTGAAACTCATCACAGACAGCCGGCTCAGACACCTGGACAGCCAACCCGAAATCATCGCGCAAATGGCGAAGTATTACGACTTCATCAACAGCCACCGGCAAGAACTCATCGGTTACTACACAAGCATACTGGCCATCAAGCAGAGAATAGGCGTCTGGCAGGGAGATAGCTCTATCCGGGCTGTTTCTCCCAAGCCCGAACTGCTGATTGTCGACACCTATTCCCAAACGACCCAAGGCCGGGAAGCGAGAACGGCCGCCATCTGTAAACTGCTGGAAACAGGGAAAGGACATTTCGACTACGCCATCCGGAAATATCCGGACTTATGCAGATAACCGTCCGTCGCCTTGCCCGGATGGGCGGACAAATTACCCGCATCTCCATTCAGAATAGGAGAAATGGCACACAGACAACGCAGATGTTACAGAGACTCACGGATTAAACCCTTTATAGACTGGCATTTCAATCTGTGAAAGTCTGTAACATCTGTGTTGTCTGTGTGCCATCCGCCTTTTGTGTCTGTATTGCTTTCAGGGCGCATCCATACAGACTAAAGTTAGGGGCATCAGTAAGGACTGTTTTCCCTCTTTCTTCTCCTGAACATTTTTTCTTGGGTCAATTGTGATTCACGCTCGATAGTCGCCAGACTTCTGTCATCGAACAACGGGCCGATAATCAGGCTTAACAGGTAGAGCACCGCCGGACATACGACAATCAGTTCGGCCAAAAGCCGCAAGGAAACCTGGAACAGAGACGTCAGGGTGCCAAAGACGATGCTGATGGCAATGAAAAGGAAAACGGTGATGACCGCTCCCTTGATGCCCGCCTTGACAAGGTTAATAAGAAGGGGTATGAGGTAGCACAACGCGGCTCCTATCCAGAAAACGCCCGTAATGCTGACAGACAAGAGGCCGGCCGGGAATGTCAGCAGATAGCCGGCCACAATGGGCCAAGCCTTCATATTGTCGTCGCCCGAGGCATAAAAGAAAACAATGAAGCCAAACTGCAAGATGAGATACAGCCCCAGCGGAAGGACGCGCAGCATTGATTCCGTCAGTCCGTAATAAGCCGGATTACACCACCAGAAGGTTTCCCAATCGAGCATGGCGCTCAGGTAAACCTGGATACCTGCCGAAAGGAGGAACAGCAGTCCGGGCAGAAACAGCTTTGAACTTATCAGCAACAGGATGATGGCGGCCAGGAGCAATGCGGCGGACAGTATCGGGGGAATGTAGCCGTAGAGGAAACGCCCGAATGAAGAATGGGGGTCGAGCTTTACAAGGCTGATGCCCATCAGCTCGGGCGGCGCAGGGCTGAAGTCGTCGTCGGCAAACAGGTCTTGCACGCCCTCTCCGTTGTTCTCGGAGAACACGAGCCAGCGGGCTTCGGTATAGTACTGCTTGCCCTTGTATTCTATTTTAGCCAATATGCCCCGTGAGCTGAGGGTGTCTTCTACAACCCGTGAGAGGACTTTGATTTCGGTGCCATTGGGTATCCTGTATCCCTTTTCATTGGAACGGTCAATGACTTTGGCTGGCTTGTCCTTGGTGAAAATGACGTTGTTTACCAAGCTCTCTACCCGGTATAACTGCGCCGAAGCGTCCGCGCAGAACAACGACAACAGGATAAAGACGAACAGATGCAATGTTGTTTTCATGATTAGATGACTTTTGTATGGATTAATTTTGGTTTGCTACTTGACTGCGAACAACACATCCGAACAGAGCTCACAATGTTCCTAAAGACTAAAGTTACAAAGTTTTCAATGGCTAAAGTTACAATGCTTTTTTGAAATATCCTCACAAAAGTGCAAATTAGCGTCGCTCAAGCCGAATATTCAGGAAATCCGGAAGAGAAGCGGCCCCAATTCCAAGTCTCTCTGCCCGTGGTGAAGCAGGGGAAAGCGGGGAATCAAGGAAAAAGGGTGTTAATGCCTGAGACTTATTATGACAAGACGGCTCTAACCGCCCCCGTCCGCACAGCGGCGCGCCTCCTCCACCACCTCCGCAGGATAGCCGTAGAGTTCGATGATGCGGATGGCGTTGCGCTCGGTCACGGGACCGGGCTTCAGCAGATAGTCGAAGGAGAGTTTGCCGTCGGCAACGGTTTCGCAGAAATGATAGAGGCGGTATTGTCCGGCAAGCAAGCCGGACAGTTCGATGTCGTGCGTAGACGCAAAGACTACATTTCCCGGTGCGGCCAGGGCGGAGAGCACCGCCTTGGCTATGGCAATGCGCTCCACGGTGTTGGTGCCCTTGAAGAGCTCGTCCAGCAGGAAGAGGCAACTGCCCTGTTTGCTCTGCCGCAACATTTCTTTCATCGTCTGCACCTCCTGAAGGAACAGGCTTCTGCCTGCCAGCAAGTCATCTTCCACATGGATGGCAGAGCATAGCTTTGCCTCGGGCAGACAACGGAAACTTTCGGCAAAGCACGTGTCAAGAGCCTTGCCGCACAGCACGCTGACACCAACGGCGCGGATGAAGGTGGTCTTGCCCGCCATGTTGGAACCCGTAATCAGGACCGACTGTCCGTCAAGGGTCAGGCTGTTGGGCACACAGTCCTCCACCAAAGGATGATACAACTTGTCCGCATGAAAGGTTTCCCCCACGCAGCAGTCCTCCGGACAGGCATAGTAAGGAAGTTCCCCGCGCAGCACGGACACCGAGCAGAGCACATCGGCCATCCCCCAGAAGCGGAAAACGGCATGCAGTTCTTCACGCCTGCCTTTCAGCAAGCGGAAAGCCTTTGCCACGGAAATGACCTCGCGCAGGAACACGATGTTCAGCACCTCCACCAGCAGCCACGCCAACAGCGCCGCTTCGCTCTCCAACCGGACATGGAAACGGAAAGCCGACAATTTCTGCTGCAACGGCCGCAGCGCCTGCAACGTCCCGGCAATCTTCCCGTCAATCACCCGGGCAAAGGGATATTGCGACAGCTGTCCGCTCTGCCTCAACAAGCGCCACAGGCAGGGGATGGAGAAGAAGTAGGCCTGCATCCACGACTTGTTGCGATAGTGTATCCACAGGTTCGCGAAAAGGGAAACCGCCAACAGCCCCACGAACCAGGCAGAAGCAGTCACATAGAGCAAGCCCAACGACAGGAAAGGAAGCAGCTGCAGGACGTAGAGCCAGCCCATCGGCCAGCCGAAAGGCGGCACGTCCTCCCCGTCAATCAGTTCAATCACCCGATAGGCATCGGGAGTATCCAGCTTGCGCAACACCCGCCGCACCTCCTCGCGCAACGCCTTGTCTGCCGCAAAGCCGTCCACCACCTCTTTGCAGCGCCTGACGTCGGACACGCGGTCGTAGCGCAACAGGCTGTAAAGATACTGCCTGCCAATGGCCGACGAAGTCCGGTCCACACGCTCAAACAGCGCTTCCCCGTTCAGGTCGTCCCAGGTCTTGTCAGGCAGCAGTCCCTCCCTGTCCGTCGCTGAGCGATGACGGAAGTAGAGCGTCTTTTCTCCATCGGCCGTTCCCATCGCCTATTCCTCCTCCCTGTATTCCAAGATGTCCCCCGGCTGGCAGTCCAGCACCTTGCAGATGGCTTCGAGGGTGGAGAAGCGGATGGCTTTCGCCTTGCCCGTCTTCAGGATGGAAAGGTTGGCGGGGGTGATGTCTATCTTCTCGGCCAGCTCGCCCAAAGAAATCTTCCGGCGGGCCATCATTATATCCAAATTCACTACTATCGGCATAGGCAAAGGGTTAAATGGTTAAGTCCTGCTCCTC
>NZ_CASFWU010000132.1 GCF_949298305.1 uncultured Bacteroides sp.
GACCTGGACGTGTCGGTGATTGACGAATTGCCTCCCGGCCGGAAGCCGATAGCCACTCTTCATCAGTTTGACAACCGCCGGGAGAGTCTGTATCGCTCTGTACACAAGCAGATAGAGGAAGGACGGCAAGTTTACATCGTCTATCCGTTGATTAAAGAAAGCGAGAAGATTGACCTGAAGAATCTGGAAGAGGGCTATCTGCATATTTGCGAAGAGTTTCCTGAGTACAGGGTCTGCAAAGTGCATGGCAAAATGAAACCTGCCGAAAAAGACGCGCAGATGCAGCTCTTTGTTTCGGGCGAGGCACAGATTATGGTGGCCACTACCGTAATCGAAGTAGGGGTTAATGTTCCCAATGCGTCGGTGATGATTATAGAGAACGCCGAACGTTTCGGGCTTTCTCAGCTTCACCAGCTTCGGGGTCGCGTGGGCCGTGGAGCGGAACAGTCCTACTGCATCCTGGTGACTGGCTATAAGCTGGCGGAAGATACCCGGAAACGCATTGAAATCATGGTGCGTACCAACGACGGCTTTGAAATAGCCGAGGCCGACTTGAAACTGCGTGGTCCCGGCGATTTGGAGGGGACTCAGCAGAGTGGCATTGCTTTTGACCTGAAGATTGCCGACATTGCGCGTGACGGGCAGCTGTTGCAATACGTGCGTGAAGTGGCGCAGCGAATTGTGGATGCCGACCCCACAGGTGTACTTCCTGAAAACGAAGTTTTGTGGCGTCAGTTGAAGGCCTTGAGGAAGACAAATGTTAATTGGGCGGCTATCAGCTGAGGTAAGGGTTAATTATGCGTTATATCAGCTTCTTTTGTGTTGTAAAACATGTTTTTATGTAACTTGTTGCTTTTTAGTGTTTTGTGGGCGTCCGCTCTCGTTTTTCCGTCTCTGTATTTGAAAAAATAGTTAATAAAGGATACCGTTTATCGAAGATAAGTTTTACCTTTGGGAAAATTTTAAAAAACAATAATTTGATATTCGCGTACAAGTGGGGTGATTGGCCATAAACATTCTCACGGATATCATAAAAGAATGACGGAACGGATGAAGTTTATTTGCATTAAAACGATACTAATTGCTGCTACGGCGATGGTCAGCCTGAACTCTTTCTCTCAGGATTTGATAGCCCGTCAGGCTCCTATTGATAGAAAACTGAAAACAGTTGATTCATTGGCTCTGCAAAAGCAAATACGTGTAGAGCAGTCTCAATATCCCGGTTTTGATATTTATCCCAGTTGGAACAACGATTTGGTTCAGGCTTATGGTAATGCCATTGTACCTGAATCCTATACGTTCGATCTGACTGGTTTTTGTATGCCTACCGAGCATACCCGCATAACCGACGTGTTCGGTTATCGTCCCCGCAGAAGACGTTCGCATTACGGACTGGACATCAAAGTGTACGTGGGCGATACCATTCGGGCGGCTTTTGACGGGAAGGTACGTATCGTAAAGAATCAGGGACGACGCGGTTATGGCAAATACATTGTCATCCGTCATGACAATGGATTGGAAACTGTTTACGGACACTTGTCCAAGCAACTGGTGGAAATCAACCAGTTGGTAAAGGCGGGTGAAGTCATCGCTTTGGGTGGCAATACGGGACGTTCGACCGGTTCGCATCTTCACTTTGAGACCCGCTTCTTGGGTATTCCCATCAATCCTGCTTTGATGTTCGACTTTGAAAAACAGGATATCGTAGCCGACTCCTATACCTTCCGCAAGGCCAAAGGCTCTTCCAATACAGCTCGTAGCATGGCTTCGGGCGAAGGCTTGTTCTACAAGGTGAAGAGAGGAGATACCCTGTCCAAGATTGCTGCCCGCCAAGGTGTTTCGGTCAGCAAACTTTGCAAGCTGAACCGTATCACCACTCGGACTATTCTGCGTCCCGGTCAAGTCTTGCGCTGCTCATAAAAACGTAAAACAATCTTTTATATCAGAGAGGGTGCTTTAATATAAATTAGAGTACCCTCTTTTTCTTTTTTTCTCTAATTATTCATACCTTTGCCGCCAAAGTGAAGACAGGCGAGATAAAAATGAAAGATACCAAGCAACAATTTGAACATGTCATCGCAATCTGCCGCGATCTCTTTTCCAAGAAACTTCATGATTACGGTGCGGCGTGGCGCATTCTTCGCCCGTCTTCTGTGACGGATCAGATTTTTATCAAGGCGAATCGCATCCGCAGCATTGAGACAAAGGGAGTGGCCTTGGTGGATGAAGGTATCCGTTCGGAGTTCATGGCCATTGTCAATTATGGAATTGTGGGGCTGATACAGCTGGAGTTGGGGTATGCGGAGACTGCAGACATTACTCCAGACGAAGCGCTTGCACTGTATGACAAGTATGCCAAGACTTCTTTGGAACTGATGCTGGCCAAGAATCACGATTACGATGAGGCCTGGCGCAGTATGCGCATCAGTTCATACACCGACTTGATATTGATGAAGATACACCGTACCAAGCAGATTGAGAGTCTGGCGGGGCACACACTGGTTTCAGAAGGGGTGGATGCCAACTATATGGATATGATTAATTATTCCGTGTTCGGTTTGATTAAGATTGAATTTGGAGAATAAGAAGAAACATATTGTCACGAAGGTATGGGCTAATGCCTGTCGTTTTCTGCTGGCCGGACTTTTCATCTTTTCTGGCTTCGTGAAAGCGGTGGATCCATTGGGCTTCTTTTACAAGTTGCAGGATTATCTGACGGCTTTTGGTCTGAGCGACCTGCTGCCTGCTTTCATGGTCTTGTTTCTTGCCATTCTTCTTTCCGCATTGGAGTTTTGTATTGGAATCTTCTTGCTTTTCGGCATCCGCAAAACGATTGCGGCCTATCTGGCTCTGATTCTGATGATTTTCATGACTCCCCTGACTTTCTATCTGGCCATAGCCAATCCGGTTCCTGATTGCGGTTGTTTCGGCGATGCTTGGGTGCTGACCAACTGGCAGACGTTCGGCAAGAACGTGGTCTTGCTGGTGGCGGCCGTTTCTGTTTTCAGGTGGCGCAAACTGGTCATCCGCTTTGTTACGGAGCAGATGGAGTGGCTGGTATCTACCTATACGGTTCTTTTTGTCTTTGTGCTCTCTTTTTATTGCTTGCGCAATCTGCCCATCCTCGATTTTCGTCCATACAAGATTGGAGCTAACATCAAGGCGGGAATGGAAGTACCCGAAGGCGCAAAGCTGAGTGTCATTGAGACCCGTTTTGTCTTGGAGAAGGATGGAAAGCGCCAGGAATTCACACTGGACAATTATCCCGACAGCACTTGGACGTTCGTTGAGGCCCGTAGCTTCGTCAAAGAAAAAGGCTACGAACCGCCCATCCATGATTTCTCAATCGTGAGTAAGGATACGGGTGAGGACTTGACGGACAGCATCCTTTCGGACAATGGATATACTTTCCTGCTCATTGCCCACCGCATAGAGGAGGCCAGTGACAGCAATATTGACCTGATTAATGAGATTTACGATTATTGCATGGAGTATGGTTACGGTTTTCTGTGTCTGACCTCTTCTTCTGACGAAGAGATTAGTTCGTGGCAAGACAGAACCGGAGCCGAATATCCTTTCTGCGAAACAGATGACATCACGCTGAAGACCATTGTCCGCTCCAATCCGGGCCTGTTGCTGATAAGGGGAGGGACCGTGTTGAACAAATGGAGTCACAATTGCCTGCCCGATGAATATGTGCTGACCGACAGCCTTGACAAGCTGCCTTTGGGACGCCGGAAGCAGGTGGACGATTTGCATACGGTGGGCCGTGTGCTGCTGTGGTTTTTTGTGCCTCTGTTTTTTGTAGTCTTGCTGGACGTGCTCTTTGTAAAACGCAGAGAGAGGAAGAAACTGTTGAAACGGCAAGCTTCCGAGGAAGGAAAAACACTGGAAGAGAATGTCGGAAGCGAGTAGGGGAGGATATCTTTCGGTGTGGAAATGGATTTGTGAATTTTGGAATTATTCTATTAACCCTTTAATAATAAACAAAAAATGAGAAAGAACATTGTTGCAGGAAACTGGAAAATGAACAAGACCCTTCAGGAGGGTATTGCTCTGGCAAAAGAACTGAATGAAGCATTGGCCAACGAGAAGCCCAATTGCGACGTTATCATCTGTACTCCTTTCATCCATCTGGCATCGGTTACTCCGTTGGTTGACCCCGCCAAGATTGGTGTTGGTGCCGAAAACTGCGCTGACAAGGTGTCTGGTGCCTATACAGGCGAAGTTTCTGCCGCTATGGTTGCCTCTACCGGTGCCAAGTATGTCATTCTGGGCCACTCCGAGCGTCGTGCTTACTACCACGAAACTGTAGAAATCCTCGAAGAGAAGGTGAAACTGGCTTTGGCCAACGGTCTGACTCCTATCTTCTGCATCGGCGAGGTGTTGGAAGAACGCGAAGCCAACAAGCAGAACGAAGTGGTTGCCGCTCAGCTGGCTTCCGTATTCTCCCTGTCGGCCGAAGACTTCTCCAAGATTATTCTGGCTTACGAACCGGTTTGGGCCATCGGTACTGGCAAGACTGCCACTCCCGAACAGGCACAGGAAATCCACGCCTTCATCCGCTCTACAGTAGCCGAAAAGTACGGTAAGGAAATTGCCGACAACTGCTCCATTCTCTACGGTGGCAGCTGCAAGCCGTCCAATGCAAAGGAATTGTTTGCCAACCCCGATGTAGACGGTGGCTTGATTGGTGGCGCAGCTTTGAAGGTTGCTGACTTCAAGGGCATCATCGACGCTTTCAATTAAATCAATCAATAAACCGTTGGCGGATGGAGGAGAATTTCCTCCTTCCATCAGCCAGCGGTTTTCATCCATCAAGCTTTATATATGAAGAGATTTGGTTCGTTTTTAGTTGCATGCTTCGCTTTCACAGCTTTGGCTGTTGCGCAGAATAATATTCTGAAGTCTTTGGAACGCGATGTCCCGGGGCAGGGAAAGGTGACCATTCATCAGGATGCCCGCATCTCCGCTTTGATTGGGGCCGAGGCTGTTTCTGCGGGTGCCGAAGGACGTAAGGTGATTAAAAGCTCGGGTTACCGCATTCAGGTATATGCCGGAAATAACACCCGCCAGGCTAAGAACGAAGCCTATTCGGTGGCTTCGCGGGTGAAGGAATACTTTCCTGAACTTGCTGTCTATACTTCTTTTGTCCCTCCTCGCTGGCTTTGCCGTGCGGGCGACTTCCGCAGCATTGAAGAGGCCGATGCGGCCATGCGGCGGTTGCGTGCTACGGGAGTGTTCAAGGAAGTTTCTGTTGTGAGGGAACAGATAAATATACCGTTGTAGGTCACTGACCAATCCATTTGTTACAATAATCTTAAAAGCCGGGTGCCGGAATGGAAGGCGGCTGACCGGCAATGAAACTGTATAACAGAAACTATTATGTTGGGAAAAGAAGAAATCACATCGCCCGCTTTGGACGAACTGAAAGAACATTATCACCGTATCATTACACTGCTGGGCGAGGATGCCGGTCGCGAAGGGCTGCTCAAGACCCCCGAACGGGTAGCCAAAGCCATGCTGACCCTGACCAAGGGTTATACGATGGACCCTCATGAAGTGTTGCGTTCGGCCAAGTTCAAGGAAGAATACAGTCAGATGGTGATTGTGAAGGAT
>NZ_CASFWU010000133.1 GCF_949298305.1 uncultured Bacteroides sp.
GGAAGGATGGCACGAAGTAATTGTTCTGCTTTCATACCACAAAGATACGCAATATGCTTGATACACCATGCCTACCAACCGGGAATATCCGCTGACCCGTGATACCTTCCGGCTCATCATTGTCAATACATCCGGTGAATACCGGTGCCGCACCCAGCAACATGCCGGCAGCGACCAAATAAGTCCACTTTTTCATAATAGTAATAATAATGGTTAATTGATAAAATTAAATAGTTGTTATTCTATTTATGTTATTCTCTATTTCTTTCAGTATTTCCATGCTTTGGTGTTTGGCCCTGTAATCGGTAGGCGTGATGTGCTCGAACTTGGTGAAGGCGGCGTAAAATGTGCTTCGTGAGATAAACCCGCATTGGGCCGGCAAACTTTGAATGTTGCAATTGTCTTTTTTGAGCAGTTCTTTTGCATGGTTTATCCGGTATTGATTTAACAGCGTTTTCAGGTTACATTTAAAATAGGTATTTATCATCTTTGACAGATAAGTGGCGTTTGTACACAATAAACGGCTTAACTTTGTCAAATTTATATGTGGATCCAAATAAATCTTTTTATTTTCCAGGACATATATAAAATTCTCATACATGTTCTTCATCCGTTCAGTGTTGCATCCTACCAGCTTTTCTGGAAAATTTTCCTTTTCAGCAGGCGGAGGTTCACCTATATCATTGGCAAACAATGGGGTTTCTTTATATGTATTTGGGTGTGTCAACATCATAGCGTTTGTTTGCATTACCTTCGCATACTTAATCAAATTTTTATTAGAAAAATTTTTTTTTGCAGGAAATTATAAAACAAACTGTAACTTTTTTAAAAACTAGGACAATGTAGCGATTTTCCGTGACATGAGTATGACAGCTTCGTTACTTCCTTGGGCCTTGTGGGGGCATGCCGACTTCTTGTACGGTCGGGCAGGTGCGGAATTTGCTGGATGTAGGGGGCTGTGTGGACAGGTTCCGGCTGGCGGGCAGCAGGCAATCGCATCCCTCCATTTTTTAATTATTAATACCCCTCTTGTCCGATTTATAAGATAAATGCCTATCTTTGTGGCGTTTTTTATCAAAGCATCTGAATAAAATTAATAGATACAACAAGAACAATGGCACAAGAAGACGTTTTTAAGAAACTCGTTTCGCACTGCAAGGAGTATGGTTTCGTATTCCCCAGCAGCGAAATCTACGACGGACTGGGAGCCGTGTATGATTACGGACAGAATGGTGTGGAACTGAAGAACAACATCAAACAATACTGGTGGCAGAGCATGGTGCTGCTGCACGAGAACATCGTGGGCATCGACTCGGCCATTTTCATGCACCCCACCATCTGGAAGGCCAGCGGACACGTGGACGCATTCAACGACCCCCTTATCGACAACCGTGACTCGAAGAAGCGCTATCGCGCCGATGTGCTCATCGAGGACCAGATTGCCAAGTATGACGAAAAGATAAACAAGGAAGTGGCCAAGGCTGCCAAGAAGTATGGCGACGCTTTCAATGAACAGGAATTCCGCAGCACCAACGCCCGTGTGCTGGAGCACCAGCAGAAGCGTGACGCACTGCACGAACGCTACAGCAAGGCGATGAACGCCGGACCCGACCTGAACGAACTGCGACAGATTATTCTGGACGAAGAGATTGTCTGCCCCATCAGCGGCACGAAGAACTGGACCGAAGTACGTCAGTTCAACCTGATGTTCTCTACCGAAATGGGGTCTACTTCGGATGGTTCTATGAAGGTGTACCTACGTCCCGAGACGGCTCAGGGCATCTTCGTCAACTACCTGAACGTACAGAAGACGGGCCGCATGAAGATTCCCTTCGGTATTGCCCAAATTGGCAAGGCTTTCCGTAACGAGATTGTAGCCCGCCAGTTCATCTTCCGCATGCGTGAGTTCGAGCAGATGGAAATGCAGTTCTTCGTGAAGCCCGGTACCGAGCTGGAATGGTTCAAGAAGTGGAAGGAAATCCGCCTGAAGTGGCACAAGGCCCTGGGCTTCGGCGACGACCACTACCGTTACCACGACCACGAGAAACTGGCCCACTACGCCAATGCCGCTACGGACATCGAGTTCCTGATGCCCTTCGGATTCAAGGAAGTGGAAGGCATCCACAGCCGCACCAACTTTGACCTCTCGCAGCACGAGAAGTTCTCGGGCAAGAACATCAAGTACTTCGACCCCGAGACGAACGAAAGCTACACGCCGTACGTCATCGAGACCTCCATCGGCGTAGACCGCATGTTCCTCAGCATCATGTCTGCCTCCTACTGCGAGGAGCAGCTGGAGAACGGCGAAAGCCGCGTTGTGCTGAAACTGCCCGCTGCACTGGCACCGGTGAAGCTGGCCGTGATGCCGCTGGTGAAGAAGGACGGACTGCCCGAGAAGGCACGCGAAATCGTGGACGCGCTGAAGTTCCACTTCCACTGCCAGTACGACGAGAAGGACTCCATCGGCAAGCGTTACCGCCGTCAGGATGCCATCGGTACGCCCTACTGTGTCACCGTGGACCATCAGACACTGGAGGACAACTGCGTCACCCTGCGCAACCGCGACACCATGCAGCAGGAACGTGTGCCCATCAGCGAGCTGAACAACATCATCGCAGACCGCGTCAGCATCACTTCGCTGCTGAAGACGCTTTGATGGGTGAGCTTCTGAGCTATTGAGTTTGTGGTTTTGGGTTTTTGAGTTGCAGGGCCGATGGCCGGCTCGTTTCTTAAAACGCCGGTCTTGGGCCTCACTCCTTCAAGAACTCAGCGGCTTACTTACTCAAAATCTTAAGAACTTATAAACTCAAGAACTTAAAAACTCAAATCAAGAAATGAACAGACTTCTTTTATATCTCTCGTTCTTCCTGCTGACAGCTGCTGCGCTGACCTCGTGTGACGAGGTGACGGAGGAGGATGCGTATGCCAACTGGTCCGAACGGAACATTGCCTTTGCCGACTCCATCAAAGCCCTGGCTGGCAACAACTTGTTCAACCTGAATGCGGAGGGCGACCTGATAGACCGTTTTGAGGTGGGCGAAATCTTCGGCTTGCAGACTACGGCCAGCACCAACATGGGCGCGCAGTATGTCTATTGCAAGAAGGTGGTGAAGAATCTGGACGGAGCCCGTCCTTTCTATACCAGCTCGGTGAGCGCCTATTACTATGGGACGCTGATCAACGGCGATATGTTCGACGGCAATTTCGAGGGCTATGGCGCATTGGACCGCGGCGTGCTGGATCCGGTGACGAAAGCTCCCACGGACTTCGACTCGCCTGCCACATTCTCGGTGAGCGGTGTCATAGCCGGTTGGACTTGGGCGTTGCAGTACATGCACGAGGGCGAACGCTGGATGTTGTACGTGCCCTACCAGAGCGCATACGGAACGAGCGACTACAGCTCCATTCCCGGTTATTCTACCCTGACGTTCGACCTGGTGCTGGACGAGGTGCTTTGAGGAACTTCTGATTTCAGACTTTGATTTCAGATGCTGCTGCGGAGCACGTTGAGAGTTTGATTGTTTGAAACGCAGATTGACGCCGATGTCGCAAAAGCTTTATTCCGCTTTGCGTTAATCGGTGACAATCTGCGTTTATTTTTTCCTCCCCGGAGGATGCCGGGAGCTGTAGAGGGAACTGCGGATTGCTTGCCCGGCAAACCATAAAGTGCCATTTCCGGCATTGATAATCAGTGCTTAGGCCATGCAAGCATCTTCCGCGGGCCGTGCAAGCGCCTTCTGCGGGCCGTACAAGCATTCTTCAAGCGGGGATGGGTACCCTTCCGGCGTTCACTCTTCTTTTCCTTCCGTTTCCTTCCGGTAGGCGTCGGCCGCTTCCTTGACAGAGCCGTACTTCAGGAGCAGCATGCGGGCGTCGGCGTAGGCCAGGCCCAGTTCGTCGGCCAGCATGCGGGTGCCGCGGTCGGTCAGCTTCCGGTTGCTGAGCTGCATGTTCTCCATGCGGTTGCCCCTCACCCGCCCCAGGCGAATCATCACCGCGGTGCTGATCATGTTCAGAATCATCTTCTGCCCCGTGCCCGACTTCATGCGCGAGCTGCCCGTTACGTACTCCGGTCCCACTATCATTTCAATGGCCACGTCAGCCGCCTCCGCCATGGGCGAGCCGGGGTTGCTGGTGATGCAGGCCGTGGGGATGCCCCGCCTGCGGGCTTCGCGCAGGGCGCCCAGGACGTAGGGCGTGCTGCCCGATGCCGCTATGCCGACGACGGTGTCCAGCGGGGTGACCCCGTGCGCCTCCAGTTCCTCCCATCCGCTGAGCGGGTCGTCCTCGGCGTTCTCCACGGGGCCGTGCAGGGCCTTGTCGCCTCCCGCTATCAGGCCGATGACGCGCGTGGGGGGCATCCCGAAGGTGGGCGGAATCTCCGAGGCATCCAGCACTCCGAGGCGTCCGCTGGTGCCTGCGCCCACGTAGAAGATGCGGCCTCCCTGCTCCATGCGGGGGACAATGCCGTTGACCAGTTCCTCTATCTGCGGGATGGCCGCCCCGACGGCTACGGCCACTTTGCGGTCTTCGGTATTGATTTCTTCCAGTATCTGGCGGACAGATTTCTTTTCCAAATCGTTGTAGAGCGAGGGTTGCTCCGATATTTTGATGAAGGAGGACATGAGAACGGTTAGGGGTTAGTGGTGAGTGATTAGCGGTGAGTGGTGAGGGGTTAGGGGTTAGCAGGGGTGGCGTGGTAGGCTATGAGGCCTTCCATGGGGCTCTTCAGAATCTGTCCCAGGCGGATGCCTTCGGCTTCGGCGGCCTCGGCCAGCAGCGGGCGGTAGTGGAAGGCGACGGAGCCTGTGAAGTGGACCTCGTACCGGTGGTAGTCGTAGTGCTTCACGTTGCGGCTCAGGAAGGCGCGGAAGTTGTCCGTCACCAGCCGGTGCACGCAAGGCTCCTGCAAGTGTGCGGCCAGGAAGGGCGAAAGGCCGGCCAGGAAGCGGTTGGGGAAGGGGCGGCGGTAGACGCGGTCGATAATTTCGGCGGGTGTCAGGCCGTACTCCGACAGGAATGCGTCCTTCAGTGCCGCCGGCATCTGCCCTTTCAGCAGGTCGCCCACCAGCAGCTTGCCCAGGCAGGCACCACTACCTTCATCGCCCAGAATGAAGCCCAGGGGGGAGACGTTGGCCTCAATCTCGCGGCCGTTGTAGAAGCACGAGTTCGAGCCTGTGCCCAGGATGCAGGCAATGCCCGCGCGGTGTCCGCACAGGGCGCGTGCGGCGGCCAGCATGTCGGTGCAGACCTCCACGGAGTCGGTGTCGAGGCTGCGGGTCAGAGCTCGGCTCACGGCCTCGGCCTTGTCGTTGATGCAGCCCGCGCCGTAGAAGTGTACACCGTCGGGGTACAGCCCGTCCAGTCCGGGCTGCAGTTCGGCGGCTATGGTCTGTTCTATTTCTTCTTCTGTCTGAAAGTACGGGTTGATGCCCCGTGTAGTCAGTTGTTTCAGCGGTTTCCCGCTTTCGGTCACGCACCAGTCGGTCTTGGTGGAGCCGCTGTCGGCTAAAAGTATCATATTTTGAGTTTTTAAGTTTTTGAGTTTCTGAGTTTTTAAG
>NZ_CASFWU010000134.1 GCF_949298305.1 uncultured Bacteroides sp.
TCGGACAAGTATACCATCCGGTTGCGCAATGTGCCCGATGGGGTCAGCCATGTGCGTTTCAATCCCGAGCAGGTGGATTTTCTCATTGAACAAATCACTCCGGGATATGGCAATTAAATTAGGTATTACAGGCGGTATAGGAAGTGGCAAGAGTGTAGTGGCCAGATTACTGGAGACAATGGGAGTCCCTGTCTACATTTCCGACGTGGAAACGCGTCGGCTGATGCACACCGATGCCGCTATCCGCAGCGGACTGGTGGACTTGCTGGGTAGCGAGGTTTATGTCAGCGGTCGGCTGAACAAGCCGATGCTGGCGTCCTATCTGTTTGCTTCGCAGGAGCAGGCTGCACGCGTGAATGCTATTGTACATCCCCGTGTGAAGGATGACTTCAGGCGGTGGACGGAGCAAATGTCTGCGGAACATTCGGTGGTGGGCATGGAGTCGGCTATCCTTTTGGAGGCTGGTTTTCAAGATGAGGTAGACTGTATTATCGCAGTCTCTGCTCCACTTGAAGTCCGTATAAACCGTGCTGTGGAGCGTGACCGCTCTTCGCGCGAACAGATTGAACAACGCATCCGTAGCCAAATGGACGATGAGGAGAAGTCACGCCGGGCTGATGTCGTCATCCTGAACGACGGAGTGGTTCCGCTGATTCCCCAAGTGCAGGATTTGCTGATGCGTCTTCATAGAACAGTCGGTCGATGACCCTTTTGTTTTACGTTCTTCTGGCGGCAAAAACAGGCGGGCTTATTTTGTATTCTCTCAGGCTTGCACTATCTTTGCCCCCCGATAAAAACCTACTATTAACAAATTAAATAGAATACACTTATGTTGAAGACCATTTTGTCTATCTCGGGCAAGCCGGGATTATATAAACTTGTTTCTCAGGGAAAGAACATGCTGATTGTAGAGTCGCTCGTGGACAAAAAACGCTTTCCTGCCTACGGAACCGAGAAAATCATCTCCCTGGGTGATATCGCCATGTATACCGATGCCGAGGATGTGCCCTTGCAGGAAGTGCTTGTTTCCATGAAGAAGAAGGAAGACGGAAAGGCCGTTGCGCTGGACCTCAAGAAAGCCACAGCCGACGAACTGCGTGCCTATATGGGTGAAGTGCTGCCTGCATTTGACCGCGACCGTGTACATCTTTCAGATATCAAGAAACTTATCACCTGGTACAATCTGTTGGTATCTGCCGGCATGACCGATTTTGAGGAGCCTGCCAATAAAGAGGCTTCTTCGGAAGACGAAAGCAAGTGACATCCGTCCGCCGGATAGCCCCCTTTGCCGGACGGTTATGGAATTTTTTGTCGGATAATCCCTCCGCAAGGATTCCATAACCGTCCTTTTTTTGTTTATGATTAAACTTAACTCCACACTTATGTGTGGTTCGCAAATAAATATAAACAAAAAAAGAGTGACTTATGAAGAAACCGGAACCGGACTTCCTGGACTATATGTCCACCGTCATTTCCAGCCTGAGGGCATCGGAGCGCATGGGTACAGCGCATGTGTACCAGAGTACTTTGAACCGTATTAAAGATTTCATCAAGGGGACTTCGCTCTCCTTCGCCGACATTACGCCGCAGTGGCTTATATCCTTTCAGGAACATCTGCTGCGCAGTCTGCTCCATTGGAACACAATTTCCACCTACATGCGTGCGATGCGGGCAGTCTATAACAGAGCCGTAGACGCCGGAATGGCGCCCTACAGGCCGCGCCTCTTCAAGGGCGTCTTTACGGGTACCAAGGTCAGGGTAAAGCGGGCGCTCGACGAGCAGTCCATCAGCCGCATGGGGCAACCCGTGGAGGGGGAGGTCGAAGCCGGCGTGGACACTGCCCGCCTGATGTTTCTCCTGCTGTTTGTCCTGCGTGGCATCCCCTTTGTAGACATAGCCTATATGCGCCGTTGCGACCTTCAGGGCTCGCTCCTGACCTACCGTCGGCGCAAGACGGGCGCCTGGCTCACGGTGCGCGTAGAGCCCGAGGCCATGCAGCTGATAGAACGGCTGAAGAACCCCGATGCGGACTCGCCCTATCTCTTCCCCTTCATTTCGGGGACGGGGGCCGAAGCCTATCGGCAGTACACCAACGCCCTGCGCCGTTTCAACTATCAGCTGAAGCGGTTGGAAAAGCTGATGGGAGGAGGGGTCAGACTGAGCACCTACGCTGCCCGTCACAGCTGGGCCACCATTGCCAACTTCTGCAACTTCCAGCCCGAACTGATTTGCAACGCAATGGGACACTCGTCGGTAAAGGTGACGGAAACCTACTTCAAACGGTATGCCGATGAGCGGATTCACGAGATGAACCGCAGCATCCTTTCCACCGTGTTCAGGAGATAAAAAATCCCGTTACTTTGTAGGTAACGGGAAATCTGTATAGTGGTGCAAATATCAAGCATTTTTTACTAAAATACAAACAAAACTCAATAATTAACACTCACAATTTGATACAAACCTTTGAACCTTAACTGATAGTTTGAGCGCAAACCCCATCGAAGTAAAACAGTGTCAGAATCTTATGCAAAAGTATAAGATATCCCTTTCCTGTATTAATGTTAATTTTTAATACGGGAAGATTTTCGTGTCTCTGCCTGCGGCTTTCCTTTCAGGCGTGAGATTGAGCGTGTTTTGTCTCTTTTTGTTTGTACGAAATACGCCAGAAGCTGTGTACAGACACTGACGAGAGGGCTTTCCCGTTACCTACAAATTAACGGAAGTTCTCACTCTATTAATAATTAGCTGAATATGTGTCGAATACGCTGTTTTAGGATGCTTTTGCTGTCGGCTGTTCTCCTCTGTCTCGGAGGAAAGGCCCGCGCATTCCATCCATACCGGTATGCCCATCAGCCGGCCGATTCCGTCATTCTGTTTCGCTTCGTGCCCGGCAAACTTATGTTCTATTCTCCCTTTGCCGGAAACGAAGATGCCATTGCCGAAGCAGGACGGCTTATAGAGACCCATCGCGAAGATATTGCCGCCGGACGTGCCTGCATCGTGGTGCGCGGCTTCTGCGGTTCCTATCCCACCGAGGCCGAGAACCTGCGGGCAGCCAAGAACCGGAGCAACCAGGTGAAATCCTATTTCATTACACACTACGGCATGAAGGAGGATTGCTACCGCACGCAGAACAGCACCCGGGCCTACCGCGGCAGCAAAGACGTGGTAGCCATTATCGGACTGGAATATGCCCCCGGATTCGGACCGGAACCCGCTGTCACGCCTGAACCCGAACCGGCGCCTGCGCCCGAGCCCGTCTGCCAGCAGGCCGACACCGTTGCCGCTCCGCTCGCCGCTGCAACAGACACCCTGCCCGAACGGCAGACGGCCGTCACCCTTGCCGATGCTCCCGTCACCATCCCCGTGGAACGCCAATGGGTATATACCCCCTGGTACATCAAGACCAACCTCGTCTACGACCTGGCACTGATGCCCTCGCTCGAGGTGGAATATCGCATCAACGACCGCTGGTCGGCAGCCGTAGAGGGCAACATGGCCTGGTGGCACCGCGACAGCAAGCACCGCTACTACCAGCTGGCCACCATCATCCCCGAAGCCCGCTACTGGTTCCGTCCGCAGGGACACCGCCGCGGCCACTACGTGGGCCTCTTCGGCGGCGGAGGCTGGTACGACCTGGAGAACGGCGGCCGCGGATACAAGGGCGAGGGCGGCCTCGTGGGCATCAGCTACGGCTACCAGTTTCCCGTGGGCAGGCACTTTGCCTTCGAGGCTGGCGTGGGCGTGGGCTTCATGACCACCAAGTACGAAGAATACCTGCCCATAGACGGACACTACGTCTACCAGCAGACCAGCCGCACCAACTTCTTCGGCCCGCTGAAACTGAAATTCGCATTCGTATGGAACATTGGCCGCTGGACGGAGAAAGGAGGCCGGAAATGAGAAAGCTCCTCATAGTCTCCCCCGAAGGGAGAAACAGATACTCGATAAGGTACTCGTATATGAAAACCATACATCCATTCACTCGCATAGCTTCCCCCTCGGGGGGGATTGTAGGGGGCTTCCTCCTCCTTCTGCTGCTCCTTACCGGTTGCCGCAAAGACCTCTGCTACAACCACGACGAACACGCCTTCAGTGTCAAGACCCTGGTGCAGGCCGACTGGGAGCGGGAGTGGGAGCGTACCTACCGCATTGACTGGCCGGACCGCTGGCAGGAAGAGTGGAGCCGCACCTACGAAGAGTTCCGCCCCGACCAGGGCGGAGGCATCCGCAGCCTGGTCTATGCCGAGGAAGGCGGCGTGTCGCAGGGAAACCTGCCCGCCGAGGGCGGACGCCTTGCCATGCCCGAAGGCACCCACACGTTGCTCTTCTATAACAACGATACGGAGTACATCGTCTTTGACGACATGACCTCATTGCCATCGGCCACGGCCACCACCCGTACCCGCACCCGGGCCGGATTTGCCGAACTTCATGCCGGCGAGCGCACCATCACCCCGCCCGACATGCTCTACGGAGCCTTTGTCCGCGAGTTCACCGCCGAAAAGACCCTTGAGAACGTGGAGCTCCCCATCGAGATGCGCCCCCTCAGCTACAGCTACCTGATACGCTACCGCTTCGCCTCGGGCCAGCAGTATGTGGCACAGGCGCGCGGAGCCCTGGCCGGAGTGGCCGAGAGGGTCTACATGCGCGACGGACACACGGACGGCACCACCGCCACCCTGCTCTTCGACTGCAAGGTGGATGAGCTGGGATGCACCGCCCTGCTCCAGTCTTTCGGCGCGCCGGACTACTCCTACACCGACGGCTACACCGCCGACGCCACCACCCACAGCTATACCCTCAGCCTGGAGGTACAGCTCCTCAACGGCAAGCTGCTGACCTACACCTTCGACGTCAGCCGCCTGATGCAGGCGCAGCCCCGTGGCGGAGTGATACAGGTGACGGACATCGTCGTTTCCGACGAGGACGGTCTCGAAGGCTCCGGAGGCTTCGAGGTGGACGTGGACGACTGGGGCGACCAGATAGACATCCCGCTGCCGCTGGAGTAGGGGGGAGAAGAAGAAGAACCAAGAGATTGTGCAAAATGATTATGATACAATTTATTGTTTAACTAAATTTTATGAGTATGAAGAAAAGTATCTTTTTGCTTGCCGCGGCTGCAGCAGCCTTTGCAAGCTGTACACAGAATGAAGTGATGGAGGTGGCCGAGAACCGGGCCATCGGGTTTAATGAGGCTGCTGATATCACGTCTGCTAATTTTAGGAATTTTATTGTTTATGGTGGTTATGCTGATAATACCGATTTGTTTAATGGTGTAGAAGTGTCCAGTTCGGATGGAAGTACATGGAGTTATAACGATCCCAGATATTGGGTTGTAGGAACTTATAATTTTGCAGGTTATGCTCCTAAAGCAAATGGTATTACACCAACTTGGGACTATACTGCAGGTTTGACATTGAAAGTAAATTCTGATAAAGACAATCAGAATGACGTAATCTATGCATCCAATAATAATATTACTTGTACAGGCAGTGAGGAGAGAATGGATGATGTGCAATTGACCTTTTCCCATCTCTTGTCAAAGATACAATTCAAGTTTGTGAAAGCCGCAGATTTGAATGCTACAACGGTAACTATGACAAATTTTAAAGTTGGATATGCTAAAGAAGATGGAACTACGGGACAGATTATAACAGATGGTACTTGGGCTGCTGGGAGCTTAACAGAAGGAACAACCAAAGGCGGATATGAAGATTTCTCAACAGGAGAAGTAATTGATGGAACTACAGGATTGTCAACTGATGCTTATTATGTAATTCCCCAAACTCCGACAGCATTGGATATCACTGCTAATGTGCTCGTGTCAGATGGAGTTACTACAATAACAGACGGTACAATAAGCGCTACATTGCCTATTGATGTAATAAGTTCATGGGTAGCAAATAATGTGTATGTATATACTGCAACAATAAGTATAAATAATATTGATGATGGTGATGACGATCCGGATAATGACCCGAAACCTATCGTATTTACAGGTTCGGTTAATTCTTGGGATGATACACCTGATACTGATAACGTAGATTTGACTCAACCTTAACCCTAATCAAATCCAGCCCGTGCGTGCCTGACCGCCCGCACGGGCACAACGCAGCCCCGTGCTGCACGCATAACCCTATTTATTCACCCCTAAAAGAAAGGAGACCTGATTATGGCACAGAACCAATTCACGATGGACCTCAACCTGAAGGCCTACCCCAACGCCCTGAC
>NZ_CASFWU010000135.1 GCF_949298305.1 uncultured Bacteroides sp.
CCCACAATTTGGGAGCAAGTTGCCATTCGTCCACCAATATGGGGCGTTTCCCGACCAACAGCGCTTTGGGATTTATATCGGCCATACGGAGATTCTGTTCTTTGTACAAAGGCTCGTCCATGTAGATGATTGTGGACGCTTGTTGCTCCGCGGTTGTGGTCTTGCCACACCATTTAGGTCCTTCAATCAAAACGGCTCCGATACCCGCCAGTTTCCGTTGTAACTCTTTATCCGCTATTCTCGGTTTATATGTCTTCATACCTATTACTGATTATAAGGCAAATATAAAACTATATATCAGAATTACCATCTATGGCTAAATAAAATTACCTGTTTTGGCTAAAATATTTGCCGCTATTCGGCTATGAATTTCTCCGCTTTTTGGCTGTGGTGTAATTGAAACCATCACTACGCTAAAATTCATTCCTGAATATCCAAGTGGGGAATTAGTGACAATTCACATTGCTGATTGTGTTACGTTTTTAAGCACAACTATTCTCCTTCGGATTTGTGAAGTGCTAACATTTTGTCATCTAAGGGAACGCAGCGAAGAACCTCTAAGGCAGATGCTTGTGTCTGGAACTTCTTCACAATGTTCCCTTGGAGATAGCGTTTGGATGATGCTTTTCCTATTTTGCCAGCCCATTAGAGCAGCGTCAGTACATAGAGGTAGAACACCGAGGCGGGAATAGCCATCAGGGCGCTGTCAAAGCGGTCCAGCATGCCGCCGTGTCCCGGCAGGATGTTGCCCGAGTCCTTGATGCCCAGCTGACGTTTCAGCAGCGACTCGGTCAGGTCGCCCCACGTGCCGAATACGACTACCACCAATGCCAGTCCGGCCCACTGCCAGACGGACAGGAAGGGACAGAAGTGGGCAAACACGAAGGAGGAGGCAATGGAGAATACGCCTCCGCCGATGCTGCCCTCCCACGACTTCTTGGGCGAGATGCGCTCAAACAGGCGGTGCTTGCCTATCAGCGACCCTACGCAATAGGCACCCGTGTCGCTCAGCCAGATAAACACAAAGATGGAGAGCGGCAGGATGGGGTTGTAGGTGACGGAGGCCGTCTCGGCCGTGTTGTGGAAAGCCAGTACATTGAGCAGGGCAAAGGGTAGTGCAATGTAGAGCTGGCTCAGCATGGAGCAGGCCCAGTTGCCCAGCGGGTTCTTCTTTTTCAGGTAGAGTTCCGTAATCATCAGGTAGAGAAGCAGTCCCAGATAGGGGAGGAAGATGCGCGAGTCGGCGGCTTGGGTACAGAATCCCATGAGGGCCAGGAACAGATAGGCCCCGCCCAGGGCGGTGATGGTGCGGTTGACGCTGACCTCGCCGCTTTGATTGACCAGGTGTCCGAACTCGTGTACGCTCAGCGCACTGATGATGGTAAACAAAATGCCGAAAGAGAGCGGGCTGTACCAGATGCAGCCCACCAATACGACTACGAACAGTATGCCTGTTACGGTGCGTTGGATGAAATTGTTTTTCACGGTTTCTACTTGTATTATGGGGGATTGCCGGCTTGTGGCGCTGGCAATCCCCCTTGTTTGATTAGATTCAGTTCTTCTTGTCGGTTGCCTGCGTATCCTTGCTTCCTTCCTCCTTCACTTCCTTTTCCGCTTCGTCAGCCTTCTCCTCTTCTTTCTCTTCCAGTCTCTTCAGCTCGTCCGAGGTACGTTTGGCGTTGATGATTTCTTCGGAACGGGATGCCCAGGGACGTTTGCCGAAGATGGCTTCCACGTCTTCTGCGAAGATGACTTCCTTGTCTATCAGCTGTTGCGCCAGCTTGTTGTGTCCCTCCTTGTGGGTGGAGAGTATCTGTTTGGCGCGTTCATACTGCTGGTTGATCAGGGTTTTCACTTCTTCGTCTATCAGTTCGGCCGTCTTTTCGCTGTACGGACGGTTGAAGGAGTATTCCTCATTGTTATAATAGCACAGGTTGGGCAGCTTTTCGCTCATGCCCAGGTAGGCTATCATGCCGTATGCCTGCTTGGTGACGCGCTCCAGGTCGTTCATGGCTCCGGTGGAGATACGGCCCAGGAACAGGTCTTCGGCGGCACGGCCGCCCAGCGTGGCACACATTTCGTCCAGCATCTGTTCCTTGGTGGTAATCTGGCGCTCTTCGGGCAGATACCAGGCGGCGCCCAGGGCACGTCCGCGGGGCACGATGGTCACCTTGATGAGCGGGTTGGCATACTCCAGCAGCCAGGAGATGCTGGCGTGTCCCGCTTCATGGATGGCGATGGAACGGCGTTCGGCCTCGGTCGTTATCTTGGTCTTCTTCTCCAGACCGCCCACAATGCGGTCTACGGCATCCAGGAAATCCTGTTTGCCTACGAACTTCTTGCCGTGGCGGGCGGCTATCAGGGCAGCCTCGTTGCACACATTGGCGATGTCGGCACCCGAGAAGCCCGGTGTCTGGCGGGCCAGCAGGTCGATGTCTACCGTTTCGTCTATCTTGATGGGGCGCAGGTGTACGCCGAATACTTCCTTGCGTTCGTTCAGGTCGGGCAGGTCAACGTGTATCTGTCGGTCGAAACGTCCGGCTCGCAGCAGAGCCTTGTCCAGTACGTCCACCCGGTTGGTGGCAGCCAGAATGATGACACCGCTGTTGGATCCGAAGCCGTCCATCTCGGTCAGCAGCTGGTTCAGCGTGTTCTCGCGCTCGTCGTTTCCGCCCATGGCGGCTGCTTTGGCGCGCGCGCGGCCCACGGCGTCAATCTCGTCGATGAACACGATGCAGGGAGCCTTCTCCTTGGCCTGGCGGAAGAGGTCGCGGACGCGCGAAGCACCCACGCCGACAAACATTTCCACAAAGTCCGAACCCGCCAGCGAGAAGAAGGGCACGTTGGCTTCGCCGGCCACAGCCTTGGCCAGCAGGGTCTTACCGGTTCCCGGAGGGCCTACCAGCAGGGCACCCTTGGGTATCTTGCCTCCCAGTTCGGTATATTTCTGGGGTTGCTTCAGAAATTCTACAATCTCTTCCACCTCCTGTTTGGCTTCGGCCAGGCCGGCCACGTCCTTGAAGGTGATTTTCAGGGTGGAACCCTTTTCAAACAGTTGGGCTTTCGACTTGCCTACGCTGAAGATGCCGCCGCCTCCCATGCCGCTTCCGCCGCTCAGACGGCGCGACATGAAAATCCAGAAGCCTATCAGGAACGCGAAGGGCAGCACCTGCCAGAAGAAGGCCACCAGATAGTTGCGCTTCTTTTCGTAGGTGATGGAGCCGTCAAAGCGTTGCTCGTCTTTCTCTTTTTGCAGGAATTCGCCCAGACTTTCGCGCGAAGGGGCCTCGGTAGTGATAATCGGGTTCTTGCCCACGCGGTTGGAGTCTTCCTGAAAGACGTTAGCCACGTGCTGGGGCTTGACGTAGGCTTCCACCGTGTTGTCGTCGTAACCGATGACCTTGCTGATGTATCCGTTGCGGACGTATTGCTGGAATTCGTCGTACGAGATGTTCCGGCTGTTGCCGCCGTTCTCGTTGGTGAAAATCAGGATGGCAAGTGCCAGCGCCACCATCATGTACAGCCAGTTCAGGTTGAACTTGGGCATGTTTACTTTGTTGGGCTTTTGGCCGTTGCCGTTATTGTTGTTGTTATTCTCCATATTCTATAATTAACTTAAGTTTCGGATTTAATATTTCTCTGGTAGTTAAGAAGTTAAGAAGTTAAGGAGTTAAGCCGATACATTGTGAGCTGTTTGTTTTTCTATTGGCTTTTAACTCCCAAGCCCACATTGGTGGAACCTCTCCCCCTTCGGGGGGAGTTGGAGGGGGCTTCCTTTTAACTCCTTTAACTCCTGCAAGTTTGGCTTCGCCGATTTTCAATTCGGTAAAACCGAAACTTGAGTAATTAATCAATGTCGGGAACCTGAGTAAGTTGGGCATCGGCCCAGAGATGTTCCAGGTCATAGAACTCCCGCCTTTCGGGCAGGAAGATATGTACCAGCACGTCCGAATAGTCCATAGCCACCCATTCGGCATTGCGCAGGCCGTCTACGGCAAACGGTTTGGCGTTTGCACCCTTACGGGCAAATTCTCGGATGGATTCGGTGATGGCGGTCACCTGGCTGGGGGAGTTTCCTTGGCAAATGACGAAATAATTGCATATCGTATCGCCAATTTGAGTGAGGTCGGCAATGACTATCTTCTTGCCTTTCTTGTCTTGAATACCTTCGGTTATCTGTTGAATCAGCTTTTTTGTATCGTTCATTATGTTTAGTTAATGGTTGCTTGTCCGTTCCTGCCGTCCGCTTCGCTCGTTTGTTTGCCTGTGGTGCGGAAGGTGGTTTTATGGACTTAATTAGTTAAACAGATGGCAAATATACGTTGATTTCTTCTATCAAACACGCAAAAGGAGAAAAGACTTTAAATTTTTGATTTTTTTTAGTCATTCTTCTTCTCTAAAATAGGTATATGAGCATCTGTCTTTTCACTAAAATGCGCGCTTGCGGCTGCTCTGAGAAAAAAATATTCGTTTTTTCTCAAAAAAAAGAGGAAAAGTGTTTGCAGTTCCCAAATTCTTCGTATCTTTGCAACCGCAAAACGGAAAGAGATTCGTTATTGGGCTATGGTGTAATGGTAACACTACAGATTCTGGTCCTGTCATTCCTGGTTCGAATCCAGGTAGCCCAACACCAAAAAGAGGGAGCACGTCGAAAGATGTGTTCCCTCTTTTGGCGTTGTATGCCGGCCGGTGCGGCCCGCATTGGTTTTGGTGGTGCTTCTCTCCGCGTCACTTTGTGTCCGTTGTGGCGAAGGTTGGCACACGGATGGCACAGAGGGGACAGAGGCACATGGATTGATTGCTGGTAGTTAGGCGGTTAGGAAGTTCGGCTGATACCTTTTATGAACGGTAAACGGTTCAGGTTTCGGTTTTACCGAATTGAAAATCGGCGAAGGCAAACTTGCAGGAGTTAAAGGAGTTAAAAGGAAGCCCCCTCCAACTCCCCCCCCCGAAGGGGGAGAGGTTCCACCGGGGTGGGCTTGGGAGTTAAAGCCGATAGTTTAAGTGTATGGCCGGCATCCTTTTTCACACTGGTATTGGCTTAACTCCTTAACTACACCCCGTTAATAAACTTGCGGGAGCTGTCCGTTTCGTTTGTGGCTGCAAGGCGGATTGTGCGGCCTTCGAATTGTTTTGTTACATGTATATTTGGTAGAGTCGCGTGGCGCGTGGTCA
>NZ_CASFWU010000136.1 GCF_949298305.1 uncultured Bacteroides sp.
GACGATGGGGCCAGGTAGAGCGGCAGGAATGAGCAGACGGCAATGAATGTTGCGCCCAACAATCCCCACTGCGGCCCCGTGGCTCCCTCAGTCAGTGCTTTCCGGCGGGCGGTGCCTCGGGCGATGGCCACTTGTGCGTTGTCTGTGACCACGATGGCGTTGTCCACCAGCATACCCATGGCTATGATGAAGCCAGCCAGCGAGGTGCGGTTCAGTCCTACGTCCATGAAGGCCATAACGAGTAGTGTGCCCCCGATGGTGAACACCAGCGACGAGCCGATGAGCACCCCGGCCCTCATGCCCATTACCAGCATGATAATGAAGATGACTATCAGCACCGACTCCACCAGGTTGACAATAAAGCCGTTGTTGGCTTCCTCGGCAATCTTGTTCTCCGGGTAGAGGGTCTCCAGTTCCAGCCCCACGGGCATGAGGGGAAGCAGTTCGGCCAATCTTTCTTCCACCAACGTTCCTGTTTTCACCACGTCCTTGTTCGGGTCGGTGGACACTCCGATTCCGATGGCGGGCTTCCCGTCCACGTGCATGAGGGTGGAGGGCGGGTTCAGGTAGCCCGGCTCGATGACGGCGATGTCGCCCAGCCTCACCTGCCCGCCCGAGGTGGTGATGAGCTGGTTGCGCAGGTCATCCAGATTGGTATAGCTACCGTTGGCCACGATGCGCAGCTGCTGCTGTCCGGCATCCACCTCGCCCGTGTTCACCAGTTGGTTCTGCGACTGCAGCAGGGCGGCCAGTTGCTTGGGGTCGATGCCCATCTGTGCCAGCCGGCTGACGGGGATGAAGATGTTCACCACCTCGGTCTGTGTGCCGAAGAGGGCCACTTTCATTACCCCATCCACTGTGACCAACTGCGTCTTGATGCGTTCTGCCCAGTCGCGCAGGTCTTCGTAGCTGAAACCTTCGCCGGCGGTCAGGCCGTAGTAGATGCCGAATACGTCGCCAAAGTCGTCTGAAACGGTAGGGACGGAGGCTCCCGAAGGCAGTTGGGGTTGTATGTTGAGTATCTTGCGCCTCAATTCGTCCCACTTCTGCGGGATGGTGGCCGCCTTGAGCGAAGGTTGCAGTTCCAGCGATATTTTGGAGAGTCCGTACATGGACTCCGATTTGATTTTGTTCACTCCGCTCATGCTCTGCACTTCGCGCGAGATGGGTTCGGTGACCAGCCGCTCCACTTCGGCCGGCTCGGCACCCGGATAGCGGGTCAGGATGACGGCACTCTTGATGACGAAGGGAGCATCCTCTTTCTTGCCCAGTCTGCCGAAAGAGAAAATGCCTCCCACAAGCAGTACGGCCAGAAAGAAGTAGACAATCTTCGGATTGTCCAGCGAATATTTGGCTATGTTCATAATTAATGAAGAATGATGAATGAAGAATGAAGAATCGGGTGGGGAGAGAGGGGACTCTAACTCCTGACGGAGCGCAGCGAAGTGATAACTTCTCTAACTTCCTCTTCTTACGGCAGCACCTTCACGCTCTCGCCCTCCGTCAGCTGGTAGACGCCGGCGGTGACCACCGTTTCTCCCGGCTTCAGTCCCGAGGAAAGGAGCAGGCTGGCCTCGCCGGTAGGGGAGTAGACTTCTACCTCGCGGCGGAAGACTCGGTTGTCCTTTACCGTCCATACGTAGGTTTGCTTTCCTTCACTCTCGCTGAAGACAGCGCTGAGGGGTACGTTTACCAGTTCCTCTTTCAGGAAGGGAGCGACATCCGAGGCCATGCTGATGCTACACGTGAAGCCGGGCTTCACGTCGTAGACCGCCCGGTCGAAGGATGGGTCGTCTATGACGATGGAGACCGGGATGCCTGTGCCGTTGGTGGAAATATCCAGATATTCGTCCAACTTGGCTCGGAAGCTCTTGCTCCGATAAGTGTCAAATTCCACCAGGTACTGCTGGTCGGGTGAACGTAGCAGGTAGAGGTAGGCATCGGGCACGGTGAACTTGATGCACAGTTGCCGTGTGTTTACCAGTTGCACCACGGGTTCGCCCGCATTGATGCGCTGGTAATTTTCTGCAAAGCGTTGTTCGATGGAACCGTCAAAAGGGGCTCTAAGCTTGCATTCGTTCAGGTTGTTGGCCGACAGCTCGTAGGCCGACCGTGCCCGCTGGTAACTGCTCTCGCTTGTTTCGTACTCCTGTGCCGAGATGGCTTGCCGTTCCAGCAGCCGCCGGTTGCGTTCCAGTTGGGCGGCGGCAGTTTCGTAGGCGGACTTGTCTGCCGCATATTGAAGGGAAAGGTCGTAGGGATTTATGGCTGCTACCAAATCTCCCTTCTTTACCCGCTGCCCTTCGCTGACGGGCAGGCTGACAATCTGGCCGCTTACGCGGAAGGCCAGCTTCACCTGCTCCACGGCCTTGACTACACCGGAGAAGTTCTTGCGGATGACGGATTGCCGGCCGGCCACGGCTGTCTTTACCGGACGCACCGGCAGAGGACTGTTAGCTTGTTTATGCCCGCACGACGCGGCCAGCATCGTCGTGCCAAGGGCGAACAGATAGATTTTCTTCATCGCAGGTAAGGTTGTGGTTATCTACTTCTGAAGGTCCATTCACCCGGCAAAAGACTGCGCAGGCCTTTATTGGCCGGGCACGATGCTTATGGGCATGTCCTTCTTGAGGCAATAAACGCTTCCGTAGACTTCTATGTTCAGTTCCTCGCCTGCCTTCAGTGAAATATTTATAGTCTGGCCTACATATACACGCAGTGTGCGGCCTCTGAAGTTCACTTGGAATGTGTAGCTTTGCCACTCTTGGGGACGCACTGGCGACAGATGTAGCCGGTTGTCCAGTACCTGCATCCCCGCAAAGCCCCGCACAATGGCCAGCCACGAACCTGGCATACTGGTGATGTGCAGGCCTTGGTCGGCCTCATTATTATAGTCGTCAAGGTCCAGACGTGTAGCGTGCAGGAACAGTTGGTAGGCTTTCTCTACCCGTCCGAGGCGGGCTGCCAATATAGCGTGGATGTGGGGCGAGAGCGATGATTCATGTACCGTCATGGGCTCGTAGAAGTCGAAGTTGCGCCGAATGGTTTCCGTGTCGAAGTTGAAATAATGCAGGTAGAGTCCCAGCAGCACATCGCCCTGCTTGATGAAACACGAGCGCAGGATGCGGTCCCACGACCAGTGCTGATTGATGGGGCGCTCTTCTTGGGGAATTTCGTCTGCTCTCCGGAGTTCTTTGTCCAAGAAACCGTCGTCCTGTACAAAGATTCCGAGTTCTTTGTCTTCAGGCAGATACATGCGGTCGATGATGTCCTGCCAGTGTGCACACTCAATGGAGGCATTAAAGCCGGTAGCGCTGCACACACGGGTATAGTCTTCGGGATAGTCGTGTGCCACGGCCTTCAGGTAGTGCAGGGTCATCTTGAGGCATTGTACGCTGGAGAAGTTCGTGTACCAGTTATTGTTTACGTTGTTTTCATATTCATCTGGCCCGGTTACACCTAGTATCACATACTTATGCCGGAATGGGGAGAAGGACACCCGCTGCTTCCAGAAACGGCACACGGCTATCATCACTTCAAGCCCATATCGGGCCATGTACTCCAGCGAGCCTGTCATGATGGCGTGTTGCACGATGGCATACACCACAATGTTGTTGCGGTGCACCTCCTCGAAGGTTATTTCCCACTCGCTGTGACACTCCTCGCCATTGCTGGTCACTTGTGGAAACAGTGCAGCGCCTCCTCCGTAGCCTAGTTTGTGGGCATTTTCTATGGCTTTGGGTAGCTGGTTGTATCGGTATAGGAGCAGATTTTTTACAATAGGTTTGGGAGATGCCAGCAGGAAGAACGGCACGCAGCATAGCTCTGTGTTCCAGTATGTGTTGCCACCATATTTTTCGCCTGTGTATCCTTTGGGGCCGATATTCAGACGCGGGTCGTCGCCCCGGTAAGTCTGGTAGAGCTGGAAGATATTAAAGCGGATACCCTGCTGTGCTTCTGGATCACCTTCAATTTCCACGTCAGTTTCGTCCCATATCTCCTGCCAAGCCTGGCGGTGTCCTTCTTGCAGGGCGTCCCATCCTCGTTGACGGGCATGTTGTGCCTCGTTCACGGATTGTTCTACCAGCTTCTGGCGTTCGTAGTGCAGTGACGAAGCGATGGCTACATACTTTACCAACGTCAGCGTATCTCCCGGCTTTACGTCTGTTCCTAGGCAGAAACCTGTCTGCTTCTCTTTCTCAATGCGTATGGGAGTAGTAGCGGCTGGATGGCCGTTCTTCAGGAAGTGGCAAGTCATGGCATAGCATATCTGTGCGTCTTCACGCCGCGTTTGGGTCCATAGGTAGGTATAGTCGTTTGTGGTTCCACCGCGCAGGATGTTCCATGTTTTTTCGTCGGGCTGGTTGGCGTCATTCATGATGCTACCGTCTATGCTGGGTACAAGTGACACCTTACCGGTATAGTTCAGTGAGGTGACACTATAACGGATGAGGCAAAGGTTGGGGTGGGCCATATCGTCGATGTGCTCCACGTGCAGGGTTAGTCTGTTGCCCTTGGGCGAGGTAGTTTGAACATCGCGGTAGGAAATGCCGTTTCTCATGTCTAGACGACGGCTGAACTTATCTATGTCCCACCGTGCAAGGTCTAGCTCCTCGTCGATAAGGCGCAGGTCTATACGACTCCAGTTGGCCGCATTGGGAATACGGGTATAGAAGTGTGGGAATCCGTTCTTCCACCAGCCGACCCGTGTTTTGTCCAGAAAGGTAATGCCTCCCACGAATGAGCCTCGGTATGTGTCGCTACTGTAGGGCTCTTCAAAATTGCCCCGTTGCCCGAAGCGGCCGTTACCCAGGCTGAAGATGCTTTCGGACATGCGCAGATGGTCGGCATGAAAGCCTTCCTCAATGATATTCCATTCGTCGGTCTTTAGGTATTTTTTCATGGCTGTATAATGTGGTTAATGTGATAATTGGCATGCTATACTGCTACATGGTCGTGCACAGATATGACAGATAAAAGCAGACAGGATAATACGTTTCCATCTGTGGTGACCATGTATCCTACGTACGTTGCAAAAATACAAGAATATTTTGAATGTAAGCATACTATTTTCCGCCACGACAATTTTATCGGCTGAAAAACAGCCGATAAAATAAAAATGTCCGCAAGAAAATAGTTTAGTTTTAACATTC
>NZ_CASFWU010000137.1 GCF_949298305.1 uncultured Bacteroides sp.
AAGTTTCTATTATCTATTCTGTTATCTATTGTTTATTCACTCCTATTTTGTATTCATCCCCCTCCCCCCTCTCCTTGGGAGAGGGGCTGGGGGTGAGGCTCCTACTCATTCTTCATCGCCTCCACCGCCTTCACCCGGCTCAGCATCCAGCCTTGCAGGCAGACGATGAGGGCCGATACGCCCCACACCACAACCAGTGGCCACACAAAGATGCCGACCGAAAGCGGGGCACGATAGGCAAACTGCTCCAGCCAGCGCTGCATCAGCCACCAGGCAACGGGCATGGCCAGTACGTAGGCCACTGCGGCATAGAGGCAGAAAGGCTTGTTGAGCAGCCAGATAATCTGCCCGCGCGTGGCACCGTGCACCTTGCGGATGCTGATTTCGCGTATCCGCTGGCGGGTGGCATACCAGGCGATGCCGAACAGGCCGAAGCCCGTCAGCAGCAGGCCGATGAGGGCGTAGAACGTCAGGATGACAATGAAAGCACCTTCCCGTTGCGCTCCATAAAGTCCCGGTGCATGTCCGTGTAGCGGAAAGGCTGTCCGGGGTTCATTTCGTCCCATACGGATTCGATTTGTTGCAAAGCCTCCGTACGACTTTCGGGGCGCAGGCGGATTTGAAGGCAGGCAGCCTTCTGCAAACCGCTTTCGGACAGCAGGCTGACCACAAGCGGCGTCACAGCCTCTTCCAATGAATTGACGGAAAAGTCGCGTACCACACCCGCCACTACAGCCAGACTGTCATCGGCCTCTGCATCGAACTCGCGCAACGAACGTCCGACAGGGTCTGTGCCCGCCGGCACCAACTGGCGGACAAAGCTCTCGTTCACCAGTACGGGGCGCGCCATCTGCTCCAGCAGGCGGGCAGGCCGCTCGCCGTTCAGCTGCTCCATGCGCAGCGTATACAGCAGGGATGTATCGCCTTCCAGTGCCAGCAGGTTGGTATGCACCTCGCTACCGTCGGGGCGTTTCACCGTCAGCTGGCGTATCCAGGCATTCAGCACCGGCCCGTTGGAGAGCGTCACCGACTCGATGCCCTGCACGCGCTTCTCTGTTTCGGCCTTCAGCGGAGCCAACGGGGCGCCGAATCCGTCGCCTATTTCGATGCAGTCCGCGTAGCGGTCGGCCTGCCGTTCGGTCAGCCTCATCTGACGACGAGCCGTCAAGGTGGCCAGCAACAGGCCGATGGAGATGGCAAACTGCACCGTCACCAGCACAGCCACGAAGCGTTGCTTGCGCCGTCCGCCGTAGAGCGTGCGGTATTGGCTGAACGACAGACGCGACAGGCGGCGGCTGATGTACCACGCCGGCACGACCGACATGACCAACACGAACACCAACAGCCACGGCAACATCCGGCTGCTGAAGAAGAACCCCATCGTGAGCCGCGAACCCAGCAGGCCGTTGAACACCGCCAGGCAGTCGTTCACCAGCAGGATGGAAAGGATGAACGCCAGCACCACCGTCAGGAAGGCGTCGCCGAAGAGTTGCAGGCGGATGCTGCGCAGCGTGCCGCCCATCAGCTTCTCCACGTGAATCATGCGCAGCTGTTGCAGCAGGCGCGAGAGGCTCATGTTGGTGTAGTTGCAGCAGGCGATGACCAGTATCAGCACCGCTGCCAGCAGGCTGATGTAAAGCGTCTGCACGGGTGTCTGGCTGATGTAGTCAAGCGTCTGTTGCGAAGCGTCGTCGGGCGTGGTGAAGCAGACGGCTTCCAACGGATCGAGGTGATACTTCGTCTGACCGGGCATCAGGGTAGGAACCTGATCGGCGTTTATCTTGTCTGCCAGGCGGACGGCATCCGCCCCCGGCGAGAGCTTCAGCAGCGTCGGGCCACCCCAGTAATCGGAAGTCTGGGCGGTCAGCATGTCAAACCGGAGAAGCGACTGTCCGCGTTCTTCGAGCACCGCCGCCACTTGGTACGTCTGCCTGCCACGGCTTTCGGACTGCACTTCGATGTGCCGTCCGAAGGCTTCGCCGCCTCCGAAGAGCTTGCGGGCACAGGCAGCACTCAGGGCTACCTGGTCCGGACGGTGGAGCACCTGCTCCAGACTGCCCTGAACCGTGCGGTAGTCGAAGAAGCGGGTCAGCGTCGTGTCGGCCGAGAGCAGTATCAGGCTGCCGTCCACCTTCTGGCCGTCCACCTTGCAGGAAAGCATATCCAACTTGCCCAGCCGCAGGTAATCCTCCACCTCGGCATAGCTGTCCTTCAGGCGTTGGGGAATATCGGCAGCGGCATAAGCCACACGCTTCCCCTCGTTCATCGGGTCGTCCTGCCGCAGGAAGACGATGCGGTCGCGGTCGGGGTTGCTCCCCTCCAGCCCGTGTTCATGTACGAAATACGTCATCAGCAGGTTGGTACATGCCAACCCCAAGGCCAGACTGGCCACGGAGACGAGGAAGAACACCTTCTCCTGAGAATCATTTTCAGTGTTACGTTCAGTATCATCATTCTTTCCATTTGGTTTCCATTCATTCTTCATTATTCCATTCTTTCTCGGCCTTGTCCGAAGCGGAAGCCTGTGGTCATACCGCAGCATCCTTACTGCAGCGTCACTGCATCCAAGTTGCAGCATTGCTGCATCCATATTTGCAGTCTGTCTGCATACTTGTTTGCAGTAACGCTGCAACTTGCTTGCAGCCTGTCTGCCGCCTTTCCCCTGTCGGGAAAGCCCCTGTCCGGCCTTTACTCACGTTTTATGACCTCTGCCGGATTGACGTGCGCCGCGCGGTGTACCTGCCACATCACGGTGAGCAGCGACAGCAGGGCGGTGATGAGGAAGGCTACAACAAACAGTCCGGGCGTCAGCGGTGCCTTGTGGGCGAAGCCTTGCAAGTAGAGGGTAATGGCCAGCCACGACAGCGGCACGGACACCAGCGCCGACACGCCCAGCACCGCCAGATACTTGCGGAGCAGCAGCGGGTAGATGTCGCGCGCCCGGGCACCGTTCACCTTGCGCAAGCCTATCTCGCGGCGACGCTGGCTGATGTCGAACAGCGCAATGGCCAGCAGGCCCAGCAGCGAGATGAGGATGGCCACGGCGGCGAAGAGCGTATAGATGCGCACCACGCGACGGTCGTCCTCGTACATCCTGGCCAGGATGTCTTCTATCAGCGTGTATTCAAAGTCGGTGCGGCCGGTGCCTTCCTCGTACAGGCCGGACAGGAAACGAATGACGTGCGCCCGGTCTTCGTGGCGGTAGGCGGCGGTCACGGTTTCCGTCCCCCATGCTTCATCCTTGAAGAATATGACGACGGGCGGGGTGGCTTTGGACAGGTGGCGCATGTTGAAGTCCTTGATGACACCCACAATCTCGCAGGGCGGGTTGTAGTTGTCGGGCATGTAGC
Organism: uncultured Bacteroides sp.; assembly: GCF_949298305.1. Taxonomy (GTDB): domain Bacteria; phylum Bacteroidota; class Bacteroidia; order Bacteroidales; family Bacteroidaceae; genus Bacteroides. The sequence goes on from NZ_CASFWU010000137.1 coordinate 3,351, forward strand.
TTGCTGCGAAATGGGGTTCTTCCTGTAGCAGCTTCTCGCGGGTGATGTCCTTGATGCCCAGCACCCGTTTGGCGGTTTCGTTGATGATGCACTTGAAGCTGTTCCGGGTCCATGCCTCGTCCACAGAGTCGTTCCACAGGCGGCCTTCCAGCAGTTGCAGCCCGTACATGTCCATTTCGCGCCGGGACATGAGCAGACGCAGTGCTTGGTGGAAACCGTTTTCAGGACGTTCGCGGGCAATGTTTGTCATATCGCCGTTGTCGGGCAGCAGTTTGCTGCTCCGGTTCCAATATTCAAAGAGGGTGCTCTCGGCCATGCGCCGGTTCACCAGCTCGCGGTTGGCTTTCATCCGTTTGCCCTCGTCCAGCAGATTTTCCTTGCTGTCCTTGTACAGGCCCAGCGGATTGTGGTACATGGTGGCGTTGATGATGTCGTGTGTGCGGAAGCCCAGGTCGGCATGGAGCATATAGTCCAGTTGTTTGACGAAGAACAGCGAGACGCTGATGATGAAGATGGTCAGCACATACTGCACGCCCAGAAACACCATGCGCGAGCGCACGGAAACGCGCGAAGTCGTGATGGCACGGATGGAGTTGACGGGCAGGCTGCGGGTGAACTTCAGGTAGGGATAGACGGTGGTGAGCAGCGGTAGCCCCCAGAGCACGATGGCCGAGACCAGCAGGTCGAAGCGCACGTCGGAGGCCACGGGGATATAAAGCTCGTTGTAGAACAGGTAGCGGGTCACCTCCAGAATGGTCCAGCACAGCAGCAGGGCCAGTCCCGCCAGCAGCATGTTTTCCACGTAAATTTGCACGAAGATGTCTGCCTTACCCGCCCCGAACACCTTCTTGATGCCGAACTCGCGCGAGCGGCGCGACATGATGACGGTGTAGATGTTGACAAAGTTCAGCAGTCCGATGAGGCCCATCAGGAAGGCGACTGCCGTCAGCACGCTGATGTAGCCCGGATTGCCGAAGCGGTACATGGGATTGTCCCTTCCGAGGTCGGTGTCGAAGTAGAGTTCCGCCAGGGGCAGGTATTCGTAGTGTCGGCTCTGGTAGGAGGAGGCCCATGTGCTGCGCACTTCCTTGCCGTGCTTCCGGTTCAGCGCCTTCAGGTCATAGCCGGGCACCATGCGCAGGGCGTAGGTGGGGCTGTAGAACAGGAAGTCGTCTACCTCGTCGGACATGAACAGCTGGGGCTGCCAGGAGGTCTTGGTGGCAGTGTCGTCCACCACGCCGATGATGGTGAACTTCCGTCCCTGTCCGTTGGTGAAGCCGGCGCCCACCACCGGCCTGCCCTGCAACACCTCTTCCCAGAAGGCGCGGGTAATGACCACGTCGCCCGGCCGGCGGATGCGGTTGCTGCCCGTCAGTACCTTGTAAGGAAACAACTTGAAGAAGGTGCTGTCGATGGAGAACACCCGGCTCTGCACCTGCCGCTTGCCGAAGACCAGCGTCAGGTCGCTCACCGGAGTATAGGCCGTAAACTCCTCCACCGCCGGGTCTTCTTCCAGCCCCGAGCGGTAGCCGCCCAGTGAGCATTCGCCGTTGCTCACAGTTCTCTTCACCAGACAGATGCGTTCGTAGTCGGGGAAACACCGGTTCACGGTGTTCTCCTGATGGATGTAGCGCGCAATGGTCAGCACGCAGGCCAGGCTGACGGCCAGCCCCACTACATTGAGCGTGGTGTAGGCCCTGAACTTCAGCAGGGCGTTGATGGATAGGATAAGCAGTCTCATAGGCATTCACAGCCTCACCCCCGACCCCTCTCCCAAAGAGAGGGGAGACTGGGCTACGGCTTTCGTTTTAGGTTATTGTTATCTTTATCAATTCTTCATTATCTATTCTTCATTATCAATTCTCCATTGTCAATCTGTATTCACCCACTACTCCCCTCTCCTTGGGAGAGGGGCCGGGGGTGAGGCTTCTATTCCCTCTTCACCACCTCCGCCGGGTTCTCGTTCGCCGCCCGCCACACGCGCCAGCCGATGCACAGGGCTACCAGCAATGCCATGCCGAGGAAGATGACGGCATAGAGCCACCAACTGAGAGGCGTTTGTTCCACATAACTCTCCAGCCAGCGCTTCATCAGCACATAGCCCACAGGGAAGGCCACTGCGGCGGCTGCGGCGAGCAGCAACAAGTATTCGCGGGCAAAGAGGCCGAGGATGTCGCCCACCCGTGCCCCGTTCACCTTGCGGATGGCCACCTCCTTGCGGCGGCGTTCGCAGCTCAGGGTTATCATGGAGAAGATACCGAAAGCAGATACCAGGATGCAGACGGTGGAGACAAAGGCCAGCAGACGGAGAAGCAGATGTTCCGACTGTAAGTACTCTTGATACAAGTCCTCAGTACGTTCCAAGTCGTAACGTTGCAGTCCATGTTTCTGTGACAACAGCTCCAAGTCTTTCTGTAGTTCTTTATAGTATCCGTCTTGATATTTGATGAGAATCCGTCCGTTATGAGAATCCATGAATCCCATTGCTGCCATTTCCTCTTTCCATCCCAAACCATTTTCACCAATAAACAATATGGGTTGGACAGGCATTGTGGGCGCATTGATATGGAAATCCTTCAACAGCCCTACGATTTCCAATGTCTTTCCCTTTACCGTAAGATGTTTGCCTACTGGTTGGCGTATGCCCATCATACGTGCTGCCGTTTCATTGATAACGGCATAGCGCTTGTCGGTTGGCGTCATCATGTGTCCTTCCAGCAACTTCATACCATAAAAGCCGGTAAAGGCGTCACTTTCCTGCGGCATCACCATTTGTATGGGGTTTTCATCCGGGCGACGTCCGTCCCAGTCTGTTACCTCACCCCGCATAATTGCTGGCTGTGCGAGAAGGCTCCAATGATTGTCTATAGTCTGAGTAACGTAGGAAAGACGAGCTATGTCATCTCGCAAGGCTGCTATATCTTTAAAGATGTTTTCTGTGTTGTTCATCCTTACTACCAGGAGCGAGGCTATGTTTTTTCGTTCCCATCCCAAGTCTGTATTGGACAAGTAATATAATTGTTTCATCAGTACAGCTGTCACGAATACGAAAAAGATACTGACGCTCATCTGCAAGCCTATACTGAACGGATGGAAGAAACGACGCCCGTTTTGACTGATATTTCGAATGCGGATAATGAACGGCAGCAGCATTAGCCAAGATAATAGTAGCACCGGCAGGAAAAAAGAAAAGGCTTCCTGATAGACCGTCCCACTGATGCCTGACATACTTCGGAAAGAGGGTAAGATGATTTCTACCAATACCATCCCTAACAATCCGGCAAACAGTACCAGTGCTGTATATTCTGTACCGAAAAGCAGGAATAGACTTCTACGGGAAGAACCATTGACGCGGCGAAGCTGTATCTCACGGTTGCGTATCCTCATGCGTACTGCGAACAACGATAAATAGTTGAACAAGGTGACAATGATTACCAGTCCTCCGATTGTGGAGAACATTAGCAGGTACGTGAATCTGACTGTCTGCTCCGTATTGATTTTTGAACAACGGTATTTCGTTAATGGCATCCATTGTATATCTTTAAAGGGAAAGGTTTCCTTTCCGTCCTTTATTTGTCGAAACGCTTCCAGCTTACGGCTTAGTGTCTCTATATCTGCATCTTCCCGTAAGCGGATGAGGAGCGGATTGCCAGAACTGGCGAAATATTTGTTCCCTTCGCTTGTCCAGTAATCAAAGGTTAAATTGCTGTGAGGTAGTGCAGAGATGATAGTCCCAACAGTCACTTTTCGGAATAGTCTTAATTCTTTTCCTATGACATCAGTTGTACCATATAGACGCAAAGCTGTTTCTTCTGTTATTGCTATTTTCCGGTCATTATGTAGAAAATCTGTATCACCCGATAAGACCTTAATACCAAACAAATTCATGAAAGTGGTGTCTGCTACCAGGCCAGTCACTTTGATGGGTACTTGTCCTTCAACCTCCAACTCTCGATTCTTTGTTCGGCTGATACCACACACGGTTTCTACTTCTGGGAAATTCTCTTTTAGCAGGGGGATAACGTCTGTTGTCTGCAAATCATATCCACCCGTGTGTGTTGTACTGATTCGATAGGCCAAATAGATTCGGTCTGCGCCTTCATGGTAGTTGTCGTAACTCAGTTCATAACGCATCCACATGGCTGACAAGGC
>NZ_CASFWU010000138.1 GCF_949298305.1 uncultured Bacteroides sp.
GGACAAGGCCTTGGAACGTCGTTTCCAGACCGTCATGGTGAACGAACCCGACACGCTGAGCACCATCTCCATCCTGCGTGGACTGAAGGAACGCTACGAGAACCACCACCACGTACGTATCAAAGACGATGCCATCATCGCCGCCGTGGAGCTGAGCAACCGGTACATCACCGACCGCTTCCTCCCCGACAAGGCCATCGACCTGATGGATGAGGCAGCCGCCAAGCTGCGTATGGAAGTGGACTCCGTGCCCGAAGAACTGGATGAGATTTCGCGTAAGATAAAGCAACTGGAAATTGAACGCGAAGCCATCAAGCGCGAGGACGACAAGCCCAAGCTGGAGCAGATCGGCAAGGAACTGGCCGAACTGAAGGAACAGGAAAACTCGTACAAGGCCAAGTGGCAGAGCGAAAAGACGCTGGTCAACAAGATTCAGCAGAACAAGGTGGAGATAGAGAACCTGAAGTTCGAAGCCGAGAAGGCCGAACGCGAAGGCGACTACGGAAAGGTGGCCGAAATACGCTACGGCAAGCTGCAGGCCCTGAACAAGGAGATTGAAGAGACCCAGCAGGAAGCTGCACGAGATGCAGGGCGACAGCGCCATGATTAAGGAAGAAGTGGATGCCGAGGACATCGCCGACGTCGTATCGCGCTGGACGGGAATCCCCGTCAGCAAGATGCTGCAGAGCGAGAAGGAGAAGCTGCTCCACCTGGAGGAAGAGCTGCACAAGCGGGTCATCGGTCAGGACGAAGCCATCGAGGCCGTGTCCGACGCCGTGCGCCGCAGCCGTGCAGGACTGCAAGACCCCAAGCGGCCCATCGGTTCGTTCCTCTTCCTGGGTACCACCGGTGTGGGTAAGACGGAGCTGGCCAAGGCACTGGCCGAATTCCTCTTCGACGACGAGACCATGATGACCCGTATCGACATGAGCGAGTATCAGGAGAAGCACAGCGTCTCCCGTCTGGTCGGAGCGCCTCCGGGCTACGTGGGCTACGACGAAGGCGGACAACTCACCGAGGCCGTCCGGCGCAAGCCCTACTCCGTGGTACTGTTCGATGAGATTGAGAAGGCTCACCCCGATGTGTTCAACATCCTCTTGCAGGTATTGGACGACGGACGTCTGACCGACAACAAAGGCCGGACGGTGAACTTCAAGAACACCATCATCATCATGACCTCCAACATGGGAAGCTCCTACATCCAGAGCCAGATGGAGAAGCTGAACGGCAGCAACAAGGAGCAGATTGTGGAGGAGACCAAGCGCGAAGTGATGAACATGCTGAAGAAGACCATACGGCCCGAGTTCCTCAACCGTATCGACGAGACCATCATGTTCCTGCCGCTCACCGAGAAGGAAATCAAGCAGATTGTAAGGCTGCAGATTGAAAGCGTACAGCGGATGCTGGCAGGCAACGGTGTGGAACTGAAGCTGACCGACGCCGCCGTCAACTTCCTGGCCGAAGCCGGCTACGATCCCGAGTTCGGTGCCCGTCCCGTCAAGCGTGCCATCCAGCACTACCTGCTCAACGACCTGTCCAAGAAGCTCCTCTCGCAGGAAGTGGACCGCAGCCGCCCCATCACGGTAGATGCCAACGCCGCCGCCAACGGACTGGAGTTCAAGAACTGATGCCGCACGCCGCCCATCCGGCGGCCGCACCACGATAAGAAAGGGATGTACCCGCGAATCAAACGATTCTTCAGGGTGCATCCCTTTTTCTTTGATGACTATTACAAGCTAAGGCCCTCTACTTCTTCCGCAGTCAGTCCGGTTGCCTGGCAGATGGCCTTAATGTCCAGCCCCAATCCTTTCAGATTGCGGGCAATTTCCAGTTGCTTCATCCTTTCGCCTTCCGCACGGCCTTCCGCACGGCCTTCTGCGCGACCTTCCGCACGGCCTTCCGCACGGCCTTCCGCGCGGCCTTCCGCGCGGCCTTCCGCCCTTCCTTCCATAAGTCCTTCCAGCTTGGCAGTGTCGAGCACATCGTTTTGAATCATTACAGCATTGATGTGTTCGTCGTACACATGGCGTTCTGACGGCGACATGTTATAGTATCTCAGCTTCTCCCGGGCTTCGGGAAGTCCCGGCGCAGTCGCATCGGCCGTTATCTCACCGCTCTTCAGATAGGCAATCCATTCCTCAAGGGGTGTCTTGGCCACCTTGTTGAATTCGTTGACACGGATGAGGTAATATTCAGGAAAGACCTCGCGCGGCATCTTACGCACAATGGCGCCTTCCTGCTTTGCCGAGATACTCAGTTCGTCACCCGTATGCACACCCACGAAGTTGGTCACCCCATGGTACAGATAGTCACTGCCCTTGCCGATGTCGAAATAGAGGATGCTGATGGAGTAAACCTTCTTCACCTCGGCATAAGAATTGCCCAGCGAGATGTGTTCCGTAATGGCCTTGGAGGCACCGTAGAGCACACGCTCCAGATAATACAGTTCGCGGGTATTCTGGATTTCGACGATGATGATGTCACCGTTCTCCTCGCGGGCTTTGATGTCCACGCGGTTGAACTTGTCGTCATAGTCGGTCTGGTTGGCCTCGCTTTCAAGGATTTCCAGAATTGTAATCTTCCTCTCCAGCAGCACGGTAAGCAGCCCTTCAAGCACCACGAAGTTGGCCTTGTCGCGCAGCATGCGTTTCATGGCCCAGTCAAAACGGATATATTTGTCTTTTGCCATAGGGTTGTTGTTTTAAAAGGTGGATTCCGCTTGCGAAGATAGTGAATGCCCCTGAAAAAAACAAGCCACACGCCCAAAGGCAGTGTGGCTTGACAAACAAAACAAACAAACACTTATTGTCAATCAACAAGTGCTGCCCTCCCCGCTTCGCCAAGCATTGGGAAGGACGGGAACCGCGCCTCACGGCGAGCTACATCTTGAACGGGACGAACCCAGCCTGTTTCATCCCGTCTATTCTGCAAAAAGAATACTCCACTCGTTTCCCAAAGAAAACCTTCACGCAATGAAGTGTAGGGTGTACTTCCATTCAAAGAAAAGGCCGTCTGGCACACATAACGGTCGGGCTTCAAATCGGAAAATGTCTTTGTTGCCTGATGTTCCTGGTGATTCCAAAAATTACCCAAGTCAGAGTCTCTTACCCAATATGTTGCAGTAACCGAATATACAGGCCATTGATCAGCCGTCAAGCGGGAAGACATAATCAGTAACTCGCGCTGATTCGGAATGCGATAGCCTTCCGGGCTGGGGTCTACTGTTTGATAATAGAGCCAATTCTGCTTATTTATCCAATTATAACTTGTTTCATTTTCTGTTGATGATGCTGAATAAGGACCTGTATGTCCACCATTCACCGCCTCCAACGGATAAGCAAAACAATCCTTATTTACTCTAAACTTGGCATACGGCCTGTTATCCGCATCGCGTTCGTTGTGTGCAGGCAGGCGATTCACCTCATAATTGGTGCGGCGCGCTTTTACACTCATATTGGTCACATCAATCAGATAATTGCCATCGGCCTCCTCTGTTACAGAAACCAAATCGGCAGGCAGTTCATTCGGTTTATCAAGCGGAAGACCTAAATTACGGGCACAGCGGTAGGAAAATAGTGTGTTTGTTTTTCCATCATCATCGATAGAGCCACCCGAACCACCTCGTGATGCCCCTTCCTCGGCCCAAAGAATCCACGAGTTATTGCCATAAGCCGACGAGCTGGTATAATGCCAACGTACCTTACCTTCCCTGTCGGCTGCATTGCTAGGATATAGGCGCGACTGTTCGTCCAACGCATATTCGCCCAGATAGATGTCGGTCAGCTGGTCGATGCTGGCCAGATACCAACGGACTTCGTTGGCGTCTATGATGTTGTCTCCGTCCAAGTCGCGGTTTCGCAACAAGCATGCGTATGCTGCATTGTCATAACCGCTGTTCAGTGCATAATGATCGGCTGTACTGAGCACCTGTGTCCAATTCTTCCCTACCAGCCACTCCAGGCAGTTGGCACGTCCGTTGCGGGTATCTGTGCCTCGCGACACATCGCCGGTTGCCAAGCGCCCCGTCTCCATGGTTGATTCCAGCCCCCAGGCTGTGGTCAGGTCTTCCTTGTCCACATTGAATATGGTGCGGATGGTACGCTGCTTGAAAGAGAACTTGGAGTGTACGATGCTCGAATTGCCGTCATCGCTATACTCCGAGCCGCCTGCTATGATGTGCATCTGCCGATCTTCCTTGTCGGCAGTGAGCTTCCACAACGAACGATTATTCTCGTCCGACTCGTTCGTAATCGGGTCGTTGAAATAGAGGTTTTCGTCTACAAAGACAGTGATGGCCACATTGCCCTGGTTGTCAAAGATGGTAGAGGACGTTTTGTCGGCTTCCTCTTGCAGGTATCTTATCAGTTGGTCTATGTCGCGCAAACGGGCATAGGGGAAATTTCTGCCATCGCTTGTATAGTAGGGGGAAGGCTGATTGTTTGCCGCTCCTGGCATCGGGTGCGGGTCATTATAATTCTGGTCGCCCGGGTACTTCACATATTCGCTAGAACCCACCCCGTAATCGGCATTCACGGCAAACTTAATCCAACGATAGTCGCGCATCTCCTCCGGGATTTCCGTTCCCATCTCGTGTATGCCACGACTGAAGGGGGTGTTGACACTCCACTTCATGTCGTCTTTGATGTCCGATTTGTTCAGCTTGATGAGACGGCGGTCGTAGTGCGAGTCGAACTCAAATATCTGGTCGCTGCTATATACCACGTCTCCCTCGTAGCCCGGGCGACGGTCGTTGTGATTTTCCACCTCGTAAATAATATCTTTAATTCCCCTTACCGTTACCGTATAGGTATAGTATCCGTTGCGCTCGGTATCGTAGTCGTTGACGTTGCCCGAAGCATAGCCCAAGTGCACCGTGAAGCGCACGTCGGCACTCACCTGCTGCCCGTTGTTGTCGTCCTTGTAGGAAAGCGTTCCGGTCATTTCCACGTAGGTAGAATTGGCATTGGCGTTCGTAAACTTCTTGTCGCCCTTGTCGTCTTCATCGCTCCAGGCTTCACGCGCGGCATAATCGGCGTTAGCGTCGCCGGTGGAGGCTATTTCTTTCTGTGGTGTTTTTTTGTTCTCGGGCATGTAGAACACGAAGCTGCCTCCGTCGTACAGGTTGGCATCGGTCGCGTTGCGGGTGATTTCCTCGAACGGTATGGCAGGGGTGCTGAAATAAGCGGCGTCTGTAGCATCGTCATAGTCGCCGGTTTCGGCCTCCAACACATACGACTGCAGGGGCACTCGCTTCACCGTCCATGTCTTGGGCAGGAAAGAAAATTCAGTCCAGCCTGTTTCGGCAGGACTGGTCTTGACCACAAACTTCACCTTGGCATCGGTACGTTCCAGCTTGAGGGTAGCATTCAGGGTTTGCGTGCTGCCTTCGCCGCCGGGAATGGTCACCACATCGCTGTCGGGGTTATACTTATCCTTGGCATAACCGGTCATCATGAACAGGGCGCCGCGGTAGACCGACTCGCTCTTCATCTTCATGACAAGTGCCTTCAACTCGTTCAAGTTCCGGATGGCATCGAGTTTTTCTTTGGTGATGCTGTATGCCGTCGATGTAGTGGTAGTCGTCAGGTTGGCAATGCCCACGATGCGAGCATCGTTCAGCGAGGTAGTCTCGAAGAAGACGGTTCCCGTGTTGTGTCCGGTAGTGCCGTCGGCATAGCTCAACCCGTCGCCATCGGTACAGAACTTACCGAAATGACGGTCGCCCGCCCCGTCGAACACCAATACATATATATTGTCCACCCGGTTTTCGTATTCGGCATCCTGCTCGGAACGGGTGATGACCGGGCTTTCCTCGGCTTGGAAACCGAGCTGTACGCTGGCCGGAAGCCCTTCTACGACACGGTTACGGTTGTCGACAAACGTATCGTCGACACACGACACCGCCGTCAGTGCCAGCACCAGGCTTATCATCTGTAAAAACTTGCTTGCTTTCATATCTGTATATCAATCACTGTACATTTATCAATTGAACGGCGGAACCTCTACGTTCTTCTCTGCCCAAAGCACTACCTCGAAGCTGATCTGCACATTGGCCGGCGCGCTGAGCGTGGCATGTATGTTGACCTGCGTGTTGCGGGCTATGGAGTTGAGGGCACCGTAGCTGTTCACAAAAGATTGAGGCTGATACACTTTTCCTGCCTGTGTATGAAACCCGATGGTGTAAGGCGAAGCCTCCAGCGGATTCGTCCATGCAAACGATGGATAGATATAGAGTACCAACTGCGCGGTCTCGCCACCCGCTATCTCGATGCTCAAGCCTGTGTAATCCTTGGAGGCATATTCCGTATCGTCGGGCACGTCGAGGTCTTGCTCGGCAAAAAGGTAGAGACAATTGCCAAAGAACTTACCAAACGACATCTGGTCGATGGTGATTGGGGCGGTCAAGGCATTGCTCATCAGTATGTTCAGCTTCGCCACGGTACGCACCAGTTCCACTTTAATTTCCTGAGGCGTATCTGTAGGCGGCTCAATGGTCAGGTTCTTGTTCATCCAGCTCATGGGCAGCCCCTTCGTGGTAAAATCCATTTCCGAGCCGCGCTTGGGGAACCAGGTGCGCTGGGGGTCCTCTATGTGCACCTTTCCGCTTGTCTGGTCAACATCGGCCTGCAACGTCTTCAGGTAGCTGTAGTCCTTGCCCAGGCTCGCCTCGTTGGCAATGACATACATCTGCACCTGTCCCACGGGGACGTTGTCTATCGTGATGCTGCCGCCTGCAAGGTCGTCAGCCGTAAACGTTCGGTTGATACTGGTTGCCCCCTGCGACAGGATGATGACACGCAGTTGGTTGATGGCCTTTTCCTGTGCTTCGGTGGGCGTCGTGATGCGCGTAGCCGCTTCGAGCATGGGGATATCCAGCCGGATGGTGGCCGTGTGTCCGTCAGCCACCGGTTCGTCGGCCTCGTCGGTACAGCCTACAAAGGTTGCCGACAGCAAGGCGGCCAGTAGCCCCACGATGTAATGGTAAGATAAGTGTTTCATATCGTTGTTTCTTTTCATTGTTCCCTGTAATTATCCCCACGACACGGAGGTATCTTCTTCCTCCCAGTCAACGACATTGACGGTGATACCCAGTTCGCCGCCCTTGATGGTCAGTGTGTAACTGTAGCTTTTTCCGGCATCCCATTGAACGATGTCAGTGGTCTGTAAACTGATAGTGGAGATTCGGTCTGCCGTCTCATCTTGATAGCGATATGCTATTTCCAGTTTGGCATTTGTCAGGTCTGTGTGAGGTATCAGCAATACGTCACCCAGCACGTCTTTTTCAAAACCATTCGTAGTGTTGAAAGCAAAGTTTTCTAATTTGTAAGGAGTATTGTCTGCAGTACAGGCTGTTACAGGACTCCAGCTTGCCGTTACTCCTTTAGTAAGTATTCCTTGGTAGTTCACGCCATACACCTTGAAGCTGCTGACGGTTGCCACGGTGTTTTCGGATTTTACAGTGAACTTTATCCGCGCCAACTCATGCCCGAACTCCAACGCTACAGGTTGAGGATTGTCCCCACTTCCCGGTGCCGTCGCCGTCATCAAATCAACGGCTGCACCTCCGGTTGCCGAGCAGTCGAAGTCGGTGACGGTGATGGTGCCGGAAGCATTCACGGAAGCATTTAGCCCTGCCGGATGCACCGCATAGAAGTTATACGTCTTTCCCGGTATCCAGTAGCGGGTGCCGCCGCTGTAAGTCCAGGTCTGGGCATGGACGGTTTCGTTGTTGAATACGTTGTCGACGCTGCTGTCGTAGCCGCCCCACACGCTGAAGTCGATCATGTCGGCGGACGAAGTCACTGCCGCGCGCGTCCCGGCCTGCGGTGTGCTGAAGGCGATGGCGCGGGCGGTGGTGTCGGGTTCGTCCGTCAGGGAGGTGGTGCAGGAGGCCGCGAGCAGGGCAG
>NZ_CASFWU010000139.1 GCF_949298305.1 uncultured Bacteroides sp.
CGCCAGTTCATCCTTTCAGCCAATTGTATTCGTGATCTGGAGCCTTACTTCAACGGAAAAATGGTGGTACACGTTACTCCTCCCTTCGACGGCAGTATTCAGGTGAGCCGGGAGCGGGTGGCGGCCCTGAAGGTGTGGCTGAACAGTTAGGCCTGTTCAGCCGCCTGAATCTGATAATCTCCGGCTTCCTTCGTAATCTGTGCCTGGAGCTCTTCCAGCGTATAGCTTTTACCATCGGTGAATTCGATGGTGGCTACGGGTGGGTCGAGGGTGACGGTGGCACGGATGCCTTCCAGACTGTTCAGGGCTTTCTCCACGTGCATGCGGCAGTGGTTGCACATCATACCTTCCACTTTATAGGAAGACTTTGAAGATGAAGAACTTTCAGATAATGAAGAATGAGGAATGAAGAATGAAGAATTTTCTTGAGTGTGTTCGGTCACCGCGCAGCCCAATTCTTCCTTCTTCATTCTTAACTCTTCATTCCCACAGGATTCTTCATTTTTAATTTTTAATTTTTCATTACTTATAGATTCTTCATTTTTCAGCCTCAGACTGTTTGTCACCACACTGACGCTGCTGAAGGCCATGGCCGCTCCCGCTATCATGGGATTGAGCAGGAAACCACAGACGGGGTAGAGCACACCGGCGGCGATGGGCACGCCTATCAGGTTGTAGAAGAAGGCCCAGAAGAGGTTCTGGCGGATGGTGCGCACGGTGAGGCGGGAGAGGCGCAGGGCTTCGGGCAGCTTGCCGAGGTCACCCGTCAGCAGGGTGATGCCTGCCACGTCCATGGCGATGTCGCTGCCGGTGCCCATGGCGATGCTGAGGTCAGCCTGTGCCAGGGCGGCGCTGTCGTTGATGCCGTCGCCCACCATGGCTACGGTCTTGCCCTCGTGTTGCAGGCGGGCGATGAACGAAGCCTTCTCTTGCGGCAGTACGCCGGCGTGGTAGTGGCGGATGCCTGCCTGGGCGGCGATGGCGCGGGCGGTGGATTCGTTGTCGCCCGTCAGCAGGTGGACTTCGATGCCCTGACGTTGCAGGGCGGCGATGGCCGGGCGCGAGGTCGGCTTGATGCGGTCGGCAATGGCGGCAATGGCCAGTGCTTCGTGTTCGTCGGCCAGCCAGATGACGGTCTGCACTTCGGCCGTCAGTCGTTCGGCTTCTTCCTCCAGTTGCGGGCTGACGCTGATGCCTTGTTCGGTCAGCAGACAGCGGTTGCCGGCGTAGTAGAGGGTGCTGCCTACGATGCCGCGGATGCCCCGTCCGGTGAGGCTTTCAAATTGCCTGACTGGAGAACTGTTTTTCTCCAACCGGGGAAAACTGTTTTCCAAGTAGCGGACGATGGCTTCGGCCAACGGATGTTCGGAGAGCTTCTCCAGTTCGTAGAAGGCTGCGGCCGGACGTTCGTCCTCGTTTTTCCAGCAGAGCGATGTCACTTGCGGATGGCCTTCGGTGACGGTGCCCGTCTTGTCCAGCACCACGGCGTTCACGCGCCGGGCACGCTCCAGACTTTCGGCGTCCTTGATGAGGATGCCCCGTTCGGCTCCTTTGCCGATGCCCACCATGATGGCGGTAGGCGTGGCGAGTCCCAGGGCACAGGGGCAGGCTATGATGAGCACGGTGACCAGTGCCAGCAGCCCGTGGGTGAAGCCGTCGGTGGGGGCGAATACCATCCATGCCGCAAAGGAGAGTAGGGCAATGCCCATGATGACAGGCACGAAGATGCCCGCTATCCGGTCGGCCAGCTTCTGTACGGGCGCTTTGCTGCCCTGGGCGTCCTGCACCATGTGGATGATTTTGGCCAGCAGCGTGTCCTTTCCCACCTGTTCGGCACGGAAGACGAAGCTGCCTTTCTGGTTGATGGTGCCGGCATAGACGCGGGCACCCGCCTTTTTGCTGACGGGCACTGGCTCGCCGCTCAGCATGCTTTCGTCCACGTACGATTCGCCGCTGACTACCGTTCCGTCCACCGGTACCCGTTCGCCGGGCTTTACCAGCAGCAGATGGCCGGGGAGAACCTGACTCAGATTGAATGAAGAATTAAGAATGAAGAATGAAGAATCTTCTTGAGGACGTTTGGGCACAGCGCAGCCCAATTCTTCATTCTTCATTCTTAATTCTTCATTTCCATTGGGTTCTTCATTCTCAACGAGCGTTACCGTCTTTGGTTGCAGCCCCATCAGTTTCTTGATGGCACTGGTGGTGTTGCCTTTGGCACGCTCTTCGAGCAATCGGCCCAGCAGGATGAAAGCGATGATGACGCTGGAGGCTTCGAAATAGACGTGCGGCTCGATGCCCCGCGACAGCCAGAACTCAGGAAAGAAAAGGTTGAAAAGGCTGAAAAGGTAGGCGATGCCTGTGCTGACAGCCACCAGGGTGTCCATGTTGGCTGCACCGTGCCTGAGTTGCTTCCAGGCATTGATGTAGAAACCTCTTCCCAACCAGCACACTACCGGGGTGGCGAACAGCCATGAAACAAATCCCTTGTATTTCCAGTCCATGAAGAACATGCCGGTGACGAATACAGGCAGGGAAAGCAGGATGGCCCACGTCGTGCGGAACTTCAGAGCCCGGTATTTCTTCCGATACGCCTGCTCCACTTCATCGTTGACTTCCTTGGTCTGTGTGGTCAGCAGGTCATATCCCGCATCACGCACTGCCTGCTGCAAGGACTCGGGCGAACACCGCTCCGGGGCATATTCCACGGTGGCCGTTGCCGCCGCATAGTTCACGGTAGCCCGGCTTACCCCCGGCTGCCTGTTCAGAGTCTTGTCTATCCGGGCGGCACAAGCCGCACAACTCATACCCAATAAAGGAAAAGTCTTCTGTACCATCTTCTGTTTTTCCATCTTCATTCGTGCATTGACAGCTTAAGATTTGTACGGCAAAGATAGAACAAACTTTCCCTTCTTCCGTTATGTAATTCGGGACGTTTTTTGTGGAATTATGGGACATAAAAAAGAGGATGCCCCTCGAAAGATAGGCATCCTCTCTTGAATTATGCTCAGAATCCTTAGCTGATTACTTGCTCCAAGGAATCATATTCTTCACAGATTTGATATGCATACGTGAGAACTTGGGAGCTGCTACATTTACCTTCTTGTTTGCTTTGCCGGAAGGCATACTCATGCTTCTTGTGGCAGCGCTGTTCGTTCCAGCTTCTCCGGTAATGGCAAATGTTTCTTCACCAAGTGCAAATTCTCCTTCGCTTACAAAGTAGACAACTGCAAAGTGGAATACTCCATTTTCATAATAGCTGTAACCATATTCTTGTCCTCCTGTATAAGGTACCAAATCACTAATCATTACCATTCCGTATGACGGATGAGTATAACCGGTTTCCTGTTCTTCCACAACAACTTCACCGGTTTCTGCATTATAGGTAAAGATGAAATCTACATCATATCCCCAATGTTCAATTTTGTAGCGATTCGGATTTTCATTACTCCGGAAAAGAGTCAGTCCTGAATCCACTGCAGGTTCTTCTGCTGTACCGAAGAACAGGGTATATGTATAGTCGCCTACATTAATAGCTGTCCAAGTTTCCTGAGTAGTTGAGCTTGCGTATTTGAAAGTAGCTGAAGAGCTTGTCTGTGCTTCATTACCTCCATAAGCTATTGCTACCAATGTGTAATCTCCATCTACCGGAGTAGATGCAAACGGAATCATGATTGTATTGGATGCGGCCTCGGGACCTACTTCCATATAGTCAATGCTACCATTCACAATACCTTCAACGGCGGTAGCAACATCTGTGCCTTCTACAACAGCCAAACGGATGCTTTCAACATCTCCACCGACAGTTGTAAGTTGAGCTAAAATACCCTTGTCGTTTCCTTTGGAGTCTGTATATTTGCCTGCGTATGCCACGCCGATGGAGTAATCTGTTTCTGTTACACCGGGAAAGACAATCTTAATCATACCGTCTGTTGTAGAATAGTTCCAACCACCTATTCCGTCCATATAGTAGAAAGGAGCCAGTTGAACAATGGCGGGTGTTCCGTCTTCCTGATATTGCAGAACTTTGTTGTATGTCCAATAGGCTTCACCTTGGAAGTCTGTAAAGTCAGAAGGATGGTGTACATCTACATTCTGGTTATAGTCATTAGACGTGTTGAAGAATCCTGTGCAATATGCCGGGAAATAAACCAAACCTTCCATCGTGATGGTAATGTCATTGAGCTTATCTCCAGGTTTCAGTAATTTGAATTCTACATATTCAGATTGTGCGCCTTCAGTAGGATATCCTTCTGCTGCCAGTCCTTCTGAATAGGGATCTACTAAGCGGTATGTACTCGGATCAAGATCATTTTGCTGTATTTCTACCTCATAACTGTTCATAAACAAGAAATTGTCGTAGAAAGTCGCTGTTCCAAGGGAAGTCCAAGGAGCCGGTATACCTGCTTTGAATGTATAAGTAGACGTACCGTAAGGAGTTGTATAAGTCTCGTCGGCAATGGCGATGGTAATGGTCTGATAATTGTCAAAACCTAAAGCCTCCGGGTCATAACCGATAGACAATTTGGCTGTGCTTTCGCCTGCGGCAAAATTTACAGAAGTCGGAATAGTAAATAGTCCTGATTCATTTGTAACGTTCAGGTTGGCTGTAATATCGCTGTCGGTATTGGCGCGGCTGACCTCTACAATGAACGATGTTTCTGTATTGCTAAGATCTATTTGTGAGGCCATAGTGGTCGGGAAATAGATTTGCGCTCCATTCAGTTTCTCAGCCGGAGTGTAGTCCACTTCTTCGGTACATCCGCTGAAGCCTATCAGCATGCCTGACATCATGCTGAGGATGCCTAATGTTTTATTGATGAATTTCATATAAATACTCTTAATAGTTAATGATTATTATTCAACCCAGGGCGTATAGGCATCTGTCGGGTCGGGATTTTCGTAACCTTCAATGCCTGAGTTGTTGTATTTCTCATTGCGGACGATACAGATGTTCATCCATGCGGGGCGTGTAGTCGTGTTCAAACGAGCCATGTCATGGAAGTTTGTACCGGAATATCCACGGGTAACAGGCATATTCAGACGTTTAACGTCATAGAATGTCAGGCCTTCTCCCCATTGTTCAAC
>NZ_CASFWU010000140.1 GCF_949298305.1 uncultured Bacteroides sp.
TCGTAGCGTTCCTTCAGTCCACGCAGGATGGAGATGGTGCTCAGCGTGTCGGGTTCGTTCACCATGACGGTCTGGAAACGACGTTCCAAGGCCTTGTCCTTCTCAAAGTACTTCTGGTACTCGTCGAGGGTGGTGGCACCGATGCTGCGCAGTTCGCCACGGGCCAGGGCAGGCTTCAGGATGTTGGCGGCATCCATGGCGCCTTCGCCCTTGCCTGCACCTACCAGTGTATGAATCTCGTCGATGAAGAGGATGATGTTTCCCTCGGACTTCTTCACCTCGTTGATGACGGCCTTCAGACGCTCCTCGAATTCACCTTTGTACTTGGCGCCGGCCACCAGCGCACCCATGTCCAACGAGTAGACCTGCTTGTCCTTCAGGTTCTCGGGGACGTCGCCGCGCAGGATACGATGGGCCAGACCTTCCACGATGGCAGTCTTGCCGGTACCCGGCTCGCCAATCAGGATGGGGTTGTTCTTCGTACGCCGGCTCAGGATTTGGAGCACACGGCGGATTTCTTCGTCACGCCCGATGACGGGGTCCAGCTTGCCGCTCCGTGCGGCTTCGTTCAGGTTGATGGCATACTTCTCCAGCGACTGATAGGTGTCCTCGCTCGACTGGGAGGTCACTTTGGAGCCCTGGCGCAGTTCGCCGATGGCTGCCCGCAGTTCCTTCTCCGTCATGCCGGCATCTTTCAGGATGCTGGAGGCGGTACTCTTCACGGTGAGCAGGGCCAGCAGGATGGGTTCCAATGAAACGAACTCGTCGCCCATCTCCTTGGAGTACTGCATGGCTTTCTGGAACACCTCGTTGGTCTCACGGCTCAGGTAGGGTTCGCCGCCCGACACCTTGGGCAACGACTCTATCTGCCTGTCCAGAACGAGGGCAATCTGTGTACCGGCTCGATGGCCTGCTGTCCCCGGCTCTGTACCAGGTTCACGGCCTCTTGCACGGCTTCTTGTGCCTTGATGGTAAAGTTGTTGAAATTCATATCTTGTTCTCCTTTCTATTATTTACGTTTCCAATAACACACCAGACGACGCAAAAGATTTGCCAAGCCGCAGGATGTGACATTATTTCAGATTATGTGCCTTGCGCGGATGTCAAAATGTCCTGTTCCTGAACAGGTTTGGGACTTTTGGGGCAGGCGGTGCAAGGTTATGGCTGTGGAACCTCCCGAAAAACGGATGAAAGTTGTACCTTTACGGCTCAAAATACAGAACAAGATAAGTGATGGAGAAAGAAATGCGAGCGTATTAGGACGTACGCTGCCCGACCTGGACCTGCCTGCATGGTTGAGCTATCTGGCTTTGGATGCCGGACTGCGAGAAGGAGAGAACGAGATACAGGTTATTCTGATACGTGATGATGCTACCTGTAGTCTGAAGGGATGCAGCCCGTCGGAACTGGAACAATTGAGAGGACAGGCATGTCGTACTCCGCTGGGTGAATTTGTGTTTGCCGAAGCTTCACCTGCCGGGATGACCGATACGGAAGACCTGTTCATGGATCTGATGACACTGGCACTGGATGCAAAGTCCGTAAAATCGCTGACTCTGCTGCCCGACGGAAACACTTACGGCAACAGGGTGGCAGAACGGCTACAGGAACTGCTGAAGGACAAGGAGGCGGCCGTGCGTGAGAAACCGTTCCTCCTCACCCTGGAGAAGCCTGCCGTTGCTGCCTGCTTCCGCCGGGACAGTCTGGTCTATTCGCTGTTGCGCACATGGGGTGTCCGTGCCGATGAGTTTGCTTGACATACAATGAGTGTGGCTTACGATTTAGCATAATTTATCAGGAATAGAAAACAGTTTTACATAAATAATTGCTAATTTCGGGCAATTTTTTACGGGACACATCGGAATCGTTACAACTAAAACAATATAAGTATGGAGAATTTGAACATCGCTCTTTTGTTGATGGTCGTGGGTATGGCAACGGTGTTTGCCATTCTGCTGATTGTCATTTATCTGGGAAAAGGGCTCATCGCGCTGGTCAACAAGTACGCGCCCGAAGAGGCGGCGCCCGCCAAACAGACTGCGGCCAACGAGCCCGCACCGGTTCCCGCCAACATCATGGCTGCCATTCATGCAGCGGTAAGTGTAGTGACACATGGCAAAGGGAAGGTAACAAAGGTAGAAAAGATTTAATCAGTTAAACAATTACACATTTACACAAACAATAAGGTATGAAAAAAGAAATAAAGTTCAGCCTGGTGTTCAGGGACATGTGGCAGAGTGCCGGCAAGTATGTACCCCGTGTAGACCAGCTGGTGAAGGTTGCGCCTGCTATCATTGAAATGGGCTGTTTTGCCCGTGTCGAGACCAATGGCGGCGGTTTTGAACAAGTGAATCTGCTTTTCGGCGAGAATCCCAATAAGGCTGTGCGTGCCTGGACCAAGCCTTTCCACGAGGCCGGCATACAGACCCACATGCTGGACCGTGCACTGAACGGCCTGCGCATGAGCCCCGTTCCGGCCGATGTCCGCAAGCTGTTCTACAAGGTTAAGAAAGCACAAGGAACCGACATCACCCGTACGTTCTGCGGCCTGAACGATGTCCGCAACATCGCTCCATCCATCAAGTATGCCCACGAGGCCGGCATGATTTCACAATGCTCCTTATGTATCACTCATTCACCCATACATACGGTTGAATATTATACCGACATGGCTCTACAACTCATTAAGCTGGGAGCCGATGAAATCTGCATCAAGGACATGGCAGGCATCGGACGCCCGGTGTCGCTCGGTAAGATTGTGGCCAACATTAAAGCTGCCCATCCCGACATACCGGTTCAGTATCACAGCCATGCGGGACCCGGCTTCAACATGGCCAGCATTCTCGAAGTCTGTGAGGCGGGTTGCGACTATATTGATGTGGGCATGGAGCCGCTTTCGTGGGGTACGGGACACGCCGACCTGCTCAGCGTGCAGGCCATGCTGAAGGATGCCGGATTCCAGGTACCCGAAATCAACATGGAGGCCTATATGAAGGTACGCGCGCTGATACAGGAGTTCATGGACGACTTTCTGGGTCTCTACATCAGTCCTCGCAACCGCCTGATGAACTCCCTGCTCATTGCTCCGGGGTTGCCCGGCGGTATGATGGGAAGCCTCATGGCCGACTTGGAGACCAATTTGGAGTCCATCAACAAGTATAAGGCAAAGCGCAACTTGCCCTTCATGACGCAAGACCAGCTGCTCATCAAGCTCTTCAATGAAGTGTCTTACGTATGGCCGCGTGTGGGCTATCCTCCTTTGGTGACGCCTTTCAGCCAGTATGTGAAGAATCTGGCCATGATGAACGTCATCGCCATGGAGAAGGGCAAGGAACGTTGGGGCATGATTGCCGATGACATCTGGGACATGATTCTGGGCAAGGCCGGCAAGCTGCCCGGACAGCTGGCGCCTGAAATCATCGAGAAGGCGGAGCGCGAAGGACGCAAGTTCTTCACCGGCAACCCGCAGGACAATTATCCCGACGCCCTCGACAAGTACCGCAAGATGATGAAGGAAAACAAGTGGGAGACGGGTGAGGACGACGAAGAACTCTTCGAGTATGCCATGCACCCTGCACAGTACGAGGCCTACAAGAGCGGCAAGGCGAAGGAAGACTTCCTGGCCGACGTGGAGAAGCGCCGCGCCGAGCAGGACAAGACGCCTCAGGACGACAGCAAACCCAAGACACTGACCGTGCAGGTGGAAGGCCAGGCCTATCGGGTGACGGTGGCCTACGGAGACATTGACCTGCCTGCATCGGCCACGGCTGCCATCGAGGCTCCCGCCGTAGGACCGGGCAAAGACATTCCGGCCCCGTTGGAAGGCAAGTTCTTCCTCACCAAGAACACGCAGGAGACACCTCTGAAGGTGGGCGACCGCGTGAAGAAGGGTGACCTGCTGGGCTATATCGAGGCCATGAAGACCTACAACGCCATCCGGGCGGACTTTGACGGGACAGTATTGGCTATCTGCGTCAATCCGGGTGATTCGGTTTCTGAAGATGATGTATTAATGAAGATAGGATAATGGAAGATATATTTGCAAAGCTCTATGACATGACGGCCTTCAGCAATATCATTGCCGACCCGTCCTTCCTCGTGATGTATGCCATTGCCTTCGTGCTGCTCTACCTGGGCATCAGGAAGCACTACGAACCCCTGCTGCTCGTGCCCATCGCCTTCGGCGTGCTTATTGCCAACTTTCCCGGCGGCGAAATGGGCGTGATACAGGCCGACGAGAACGGAATGGTATTGGTCAACGGGGTGATGAAGAACATCTGGGAGATGCCCCTCCACGAGATAGCCCACGAACTGGGCCTGATGAACTTCATCTACTATATGCTGATTAAGACCGGCTTCCTGCCGCCCGTCATCTTCATGGGTGTGGGTGCCCTGACCGACTTCGGCCCCATGCTGCGCAACCTGCGCCTCTCCATCTTCGGCGCGGCCGCCCAGCTGGGCATTTTCACCGTGCTGCTTTGTGCCGTGCTGATGGGCTTCACGCCGAAAGAAGCTGCTGCGTTGGGTATCATCGGCGGTGCCGACGGGCCCACAGCCATCTTCACTACCATCAAGCTGGCGCCCCATCTGTTGGGTCCTATCGCCATAGCGGCCTATTCCTACATGGCACTGGTGCCGGTCATCATTCCGCTGGTCGTTAAGCTGCTGTGCAGCAAGAAGGAGCTGATGATCAACATGAAGGAACAGGAGAAGCTCTATCCTTCCAAGACCGAGATTAAGAATTTGCGTGTCCTGAAGATTATCTTCCCCATCGCCGTTACTACCATCGTGGCCTTGTTTGTGCCTACGGCAGTGCCCCTCATCGGTATGTTGATGTTCGGTAACCTCATCAAGGAAATAGGCTCGGACACCAGCCGCCTCTTCGACGCCGCCGCTAACAGCATCATGAACGCCGCTACCATCTTCCTGGGTCTCAGTGTGGGCGCCACCATGACGAGCGAAGCCTTCCTCAACTGGACTACCATCGGTATCGTCATCGGCGGTTTCCTGGCGTTTGCCTTGTCCATCTCGGGTGGCATTCTGTTCGTCAAGCTGGTCAATCTCTTCTCCAAGAAGAAAATCAATCCGCTCATTGGCGCAACGGGACTGAGCGCTGTGCCCATGGCCAGTCGCGTCTGCAACGAGATTGCCACCAAGTACGACCCCAAGAACCACGTGCTCAACTACTGCATGTCCAGCAACATCTCGGGTGTGATAGGCTCGGCGGTGGCGGCCGGCGTACTGATTTCCTTCCTGGGATAAAGGCGGCAAAGGTAATACATGAGAACAACCGCGCCCCCGGCGAGGGGGGCGGACAGGACAGAGAGAGGGCATCCCCTGCGGGTGGATGCCCTCTCTCTTGTCATTGGGGGGAGGGAGACGGACGGCAGACCGCTGTCCGTAGTCCGGACATGCGGGACGGAAACTCCGGACCTCGGCGGAACAAAGTTCGGAGCTGCGGGGAAGAAACATGCATACCTCGGCGAGAGAAGTCTGTGTCAAGGCTGGACACAACTGTGTCAAGGCTGGACATAATTGTGTCAAGGCTGGACACAGTCGTGTCAAGGCTGGACATGAAGAAGTGATGCCTTGCTTGCCCGTTTTTTCCTGCCGTGCTTTCCGGTTTTTTCCGCCGTGCTCTCCGGCTTTTCCTGCCTTGCCCTCCGGCTTTTCCCGCCCGTAGTCCGGCGGCGCCGGGTCGCCGCTCATTCGCTGACCACCTTCCGGTATTCGGCCACGGCCATCTTCTGTGCCAGGTGGGCGCTTATCAGGTTGGAGCGCGCCTGTATCCACGACAGCTGGGCGGAGAGCACGTCGGCCATGGCGGCCCTGCCTTCGTTGTACGAGAAGGTGATGAGGCTCAGGCTTTCGTCGGCCAGCTGCATGTTCTCGCGGGCGGTCTTCACTTGCAGGGCGGTCTCCGTCAGCTTGACGTCGGCGGCCGACAGTTCTTCCAGAATGGCATCGGCCAGGTAGCTCTGCTGCAGCCGGCGGATGCCGAGGTAGGCCTTCTGCTG
>NZ_CASFWU010000141.1 GCF_949298305.1 uncultured Bacteroides sp.
CCGTGCCGACCTCTTCGGCCTGTATTACGTGGCCGACCCCAAACTGGTCGAACTCGGCCTGCTGCCCGACGCCGATGCCTACAAGGCGCAGTTCTATACCTACCTGATGAACGGCCTGATGACCCAGCTGGTGCGCATCGAGCCGGGCAACCAGATTGAAGAAGCCCACATGCGCAACCGCGCCTTCATAGCCCGCTGGGTGTACGAGAAGGGAGCGGCCGACAAGGTGGTAGAGCTGAAGCAGAAGGACGGCAAGACTTACGTCGTGGTGAACGACTACGCCAAGCTGCGCACCCTCTTTGGCGACTTGCTGGCCGAGATTCAGCGCATCAAGTCGACGGGCGACTTCGAGGCGGCCCGCCAGCTGGTAGAGGCTTATGCCGTGAAGGTGGACCCCACGCTGCACGCCGAGGTGCTGGAGCGCTACAAGAAGCTGAATCTGGCTCCGTACAAGGGCTTCGTCAATCCCAAATACGAGGCCGTGACCGATGCCGACGGCACGATTACCGACATCAAGGTTTCATACAACGAAGGCTACGCCGAGCAGATGCTGCGCTACAGCAAGGACTATTCGCCCCTGCCTTCCATCAACAATTGATATATGCAAGAAATGAACGAACAACTGCACAAACAGGTGCAGGACATCAAGACACAGCTCCGTCTCGCCATGAACGGGGCTGTGTCTCAAAGTATGCGTGAGAAAGGGCTGGTCTACAAGCTGAACTTCGGCGTGGAGCTGCCCCGCATCAAGAGCATTGCCGCAGGCTTTGCCAAGAACCACGACCTGGCACAGGCCTTGTGGAAGGAGAACATACGCGAGTGCAAGATACTGGCCGCTATGCTGCAGCCGACAGAAACCTTCCTGCCCGAGATTGCAGACATCTGGGTGGAGGACATCCACAACATCGAGATGGCCGAACTGACCAGCATGAACCTCTTCCAGCATCTGCCCTATGCCCCCGCCAAGGCCTTCCAGTGGATTGCCGACGAGCGCGAGTACGTGCAGGTGTGCGGCTTCCTCACCATCGCCCGCCTGCTGATGAAGAAGGGCGACATGGACGAGCGTGCCGGCAACGAGTTCCTCGACCAGGCCGTCTGCGCCTTCCTCTCGGGTTCCTACCACGTGCGCAACGCAGCGTTCACCGCCCTGCGCCGCTTCATGCACCACAGCGACGAGAACGCCTTCAAGCTCTGCCGCAGGGTGGATGGGATGAAGGATGCTGTTTCAGAGGAAGAAAAATTGCTCTACAACCTGGTGAAGGAGGAGGTGCAGGACGGCGAACTGTCCTGATGCCAAGCCCCGAAGCGGGCGTTCTTCCTGAACGCCCCCAACACGTTGTTTGAACCGAAACTTTAGTCGGACCCTTTTTCCCAATCATGAGACGTTTTGTTTTAATCTTTATGCTGTGCTGCCTGTCCGCCCTGGGGTGGGCGGGCAGCGACGGCCGTCAGAAAATCATCCTCGACACCGACATGGTGGAGCTTTTCGACGACGGCATTGCCCTGATGATGCTGGCCCAATCGCCGCAGGTGGATTTGCTGGGAGTGACCGTGGTGGCAGGCAACACGTGGGTACCCGAAGGCACGGCCTACGCCCTCCGCCAGCTCGAAGCCATCGGCGCTCCTCGTGTGCCTGTGATGCAAGGCGTGCGCCTGCCCCTTGCGCCCGGCCGCATGGAAAACATCAGGGACGAAATCCGCCTCTTCGGCTTTGGCGAAGGCTATCTGGGCGCGCTGTCCTATGCGGAGCCAGCCTCGTGGCAGGAGGTCTACACAGCGCGCTACGGCCAGGAGCCTGTCCTGAAGCCGGCAGACACGCATGCCGTCAACTTTATCATCGAGCAGGTGAAGCGGCATCCCCACGAGGTCACCATTCTGGCCATCGGCCCGTGCAGCAACCTGGCTCTGGCCGTCAGGATGGCTCCCGAAATCGTTCCGCTCGTCAAGCGGGTGGTTTACATGGGAGGCGCCTTCACCGTGCCCGGCAACACGACCCCGGCTGCCGAGTTCAACTGGTGGTTCGACCCCGAAGCGGCGCGGATGGCCGTGCGGACACCCTTCAGGGAACAGATGGTCGTGGGGCTCGACGTGTGCAACCGCATGGAGCTGCGCAAAGACCGTTACGAACGGCTGGTGGGGCTGCTGAAGAACGAGAAGCTGCGGGCCATGACGGATGATTGTTTCTTGCAGACGACCTTTCGGGAGCATCCCGATACGGTGTGGCACGTCTGGGACATCGTGGCTGCCGCCCTGTGCGTAGACCCCTCGCTCCTCACGCGCGAGTGGGTGTGCGGCGTGGACGTCAATACGCAGCAGGGGCTCTCCTACGGGCAGTCATTGGCCTTTCCGCATCGGCCTCCCCGGGGGGCACAGCCGGTACGCATCGTGATGGAGGTGGACGAGGAGCGGTTGTGGAGGCTGGTCGAAGAGGCCTGCCGGCAGTTCTGACGGCCCCGTGGGCGGCAGCCTCTCTTTTTCTGGTCAACAACGGCTCCGCGGGGGCAGGCTTCTTCCTGTTGCTTATTTATGGCAAAACCCATCCCCTTTCCGATTATTTTTTCCCTTTTCCGCTTGCTTTCCGCAAAATAAGGATTAACTTTGTTGGCTGTTAAAACCGCTCCTGCATGGAAAGTCAGAATGTGAAAGATACTGTCAGGCAGATATTCACCGAATATCTCAACGCGAACGGGCATCGCAAGACTCCCGAACGCTATGCTATACTCGATACCATCTACTCCATCGACGGCCATTTTGACATCGACACCCTCTATTCGCTGATGGCCAACCACGAGAAATTCCGGGTCAGCCGCGCCACGCTTTACAACACCATCATCCTGCTCATCAATGCCCGGCTGGTCATCAAGCACCAGTTCGGCACTTCGTCGCAGTATGAGAAAAGCTACAACCGCGACACCCACCACCACCAGATCTGCACGCAGTGCGGCAAGGTGACCGAGTTTCAGAACGAGGAGTTGCGCCACGCTATCGAGAATACCAAACTGAGCCGCTTCAACCTGTCGCACTATTCCCTCTATCTCTATGGGCTGTGCAGCAAGTGCGAGCGTGCCAACAAATTGAAAAACAAAAACAATAACCATAAGACAGAAAAATGAAAGTAGACATTCTATTGGGATTACAATGGGGCGACGAAGGCAAAGGCAAGGTCGTTGACGTGTTGACCCCGAGATACGATGTAGTGGCCCGTTTCCAGGGTGGACCGAATGCCGGTCATACGTTGGAGTTTGAGGGACAGAAGTATGTGCTCCGTTCCATTCCTTCGGGAATCTTTCAGGGAGACAAAGTGAACATCATAGGCAACGGCGTGGTGCTCGACCCGGCCCTGTTCAAGGCCGAGGCCGAAGCGCTGGAGGCTTCCGGACATCCGCTGAAGGAGCGCCTGCACATCTCCAAGAAGGCGCATCTCATCCTGCCTACGCACCGCATCCTGGACGCTGCCTATGAGGCCGCCAAAGGCGATGCCAAGGTGGGCACCACAGGCAAGGGCATCGGCCCTACGTACACCGACAAGGTGAGCCGCAACGGCGTGCGCGTGGGCGACATCCTGCACGACTTCGACCGCAAGTATGCAGCCGCCAAGGCCCGTCACGAGCAGATACTGAAGAGCCTGAACTATGAATACGACCTGACCGAACTGGAGAAGGCCTGGTTCGAAGGCATCGAGTACCTGAAGCAGTTCCACCTGGTGGACAGCGAGCACGAAGTGAACAACCTGCTGAAGGCGGGCAAGTCCGTGCTGTGCGAAGGCGCGCAGGGCACCATGCTCGACATTGACTTCGGCTCCTATCCCTTTGTCACTTCCTCCAACACCATCTGTGCGGGCGCCTGCACCGGTCTGGGCGTGGCTCCCAACAAGATTGGCGACGTGTATGGCATCTTCAAGGCCTACTGCACCCGCGTGGGCGCCGGTCCGTTCCCCACGGAGCTGTTCGACGAGGTAGGCGACAAGATTGGCGCGCTGGGTCACGAGTTCGGAGCCGTCACGGGCCGCAAGCGCCGTTGTGGCTGGATTGACCTGGTGGCCCTGAAGTACTCGGTGATGGTTAACGGCGTCACCAAGCTGATTATGATGAAGAGCGACGTGCTCGACTCCTTCGAGACCATCAAGGCCTGCGTGGCCTACAAGATGGACGGCGAGGAGATTGAATACTTCCCCTTCGACATCACCGAAGGCGTGG
The DNA here is from genome assembly GCF_949298305.1 of uncultured Bacteroides sp. Classification (GTDB taxonomy): domain Bacteria; phylum Bacteroidota; class Bacteroidia; order Bacteroidales; family Bacteroidaceae; genus Bacteroides. Next base: position 4,197 of record NZ_CASFWU010000141.1, read on the forward strand.
AGCCCGTCTATGTGGAGCTGCCCGGATGGCAGACGGACATGACCAAGATGCAGAGCGAGGACGAGTTCCCCGAGGAGTTCAACGCCTACCTCTCCTTCCTCGAAGAGCAGCTGGAAGTACCCATCAAGATAGTCTCCGTAGGCCCCGACCGCGAGCAGACCATCGAGCGCTACACCGAGGAGTAAGCCGTCGGGCGCAAGCCTGAAGAGATAAAGCGGATTGCCTTTGAAACGGGCCGGAGCGATGCCTCCACACCCCGTTTTGAAGGCAATCTTTTTTCTCCCGCAAGGGCAGGCCTCCCCGCACGTTTCGCACGTCACCCCCACTTGTGCGCATATATGCGGATACCTGCTCCCCCCCCCCAAAAAAAAACAAGATGAATCCGCGTCATCCGCGCAATCCGTCGGCCAGTTTCCTTCTTGCCGAAACAAAGATACGAACAAGCGGGCGGAAAACCATAAAACGGGTGCCCATAACCTGCAAAAATCTGTTAATAAAACAGGGTTTTCGTGTTAAAAAAGGCTAATTTTCTGAGGGGCAGGGGCGTAGGAGGGGCTGTGTGCATTTGCCCGTATCTGTTTATTTTTATTTGCAAAATCACTCGTTGCGGCAAAATCGTTTTTTGCGCAGCCGCCAATGACAAATGACAGTAATGACAGATGACAGTTTAGTTTTTCGGGGTTTTCGAGACTTGGGTAGAAAAGTAATATTATATATATTATATATATAAT
>NZ_CASFWU010000142.1 GCF_949298305.1 uncultured Bacteroides sp.
TACAATCCGTTTTGAAGTTGATCACGGAGAAGGCGAAGGTCTTTTTATTTTAACCGGTTCTGCTGTTCCTGCAAAAACAGAAGAAATTCATCATTCAGGAGCCGGCCGATTTGCATGGCTAACAATGCGTCCCATGAGTTTATACGAGTCGGGAGAATCTTCTGGAGAAGTGAGCTTGGAGGATATGTTCAAAACCCCAGACAATATAATGGGAATCAACAATTTGTCGCTTAATGACATTGCCTTTTTAATTTGTCGGGGAGGATGGCCTCGCGCAACCTTGCAAACAAGAGACATTGCGCTGGATCAAGTGAAATACTATTACGACGCCGTGACACGTTCGGACATTTCTCGTGTAGATGGCGTTCGCCGCAATCAAGAGCGGGTAAGACGATTGATGCGCTCATACGCCCGGCATCAAGGTTCACAAGCTCCTATCAGTACAATCATAGAAGATATACGAGTAAACGATGAAGAATCGACGGATGTTAAGACTGTTGCGTCCTATATCGATGCACTGAAAAAGATTTTTGTCATAGAAGATTCTGTTGCGTGGAATCCCAATTTACGCTCAAAATCAGCTATCCGAACATCAGATACCAGATACTTTGTCGATCCGTCAATAGCCGTCGCTGCTTTGGGTCTCGGTCCCAAGGACCTGATTAATGACCTGAATACAATGGGGCTGTTGTTTGAGACGCTTTGCATCCGGGATTTACGTGTATTTGCAAGTGCTTTAGACGGACAAGTTTATCATTTTCGAGACAAATACGGCCTCGAATGTGATGCGGTTGTTCATCTGCGTAATGGCAAATTCGGTCTTATTGAAATAAAACTTGGTGGAGACCAACTTATAGAACAAGGCGCAACTACCCTAAAAACATTGGCTGCAAAGATTGATACAGATAAAATGAAAGCCCCGTCCTTCTTGATGGTATTGACGGCAACAGGAAAATTCGCCTATCGACGTGCAGATGGAGTTTATGTAGTCCCCATTGGATGCTTAAAAGACTGATAAACGATATGGCACAACATATAGAGAGGGGCACAATCTCATACCTAACTCCTCATCCCCCCTCATCCGCAACTGAAAGTGCTCTGAATTCTGAACCTTGAAATCAATAAGTCTGCAACTGAAAACGTACTCCCCCGCAGGGTTTGCGTACGTGTACACAGGGCGGGCTGACCCCGCCCCTACACGCATCCACGCCGCACGGCAAATCTGAAATCAGAACTCTGAAATCTGAAATCAACAAGTCTGCAACTGAAAATGTACTACCCGCAAGGTATGTATTTACTTAAGTTTCGGATTTAATATTTCTCTGGTAGTTAAGTAGTTAAGAAGTTAAGGAGTTAAGCCAATACATTGTGAGCTGTTTTTTTCTATTGGCTTGGCAGAGTCAGTTCCGTCGGTTGGGCAAAGTCATAGGTCAGTTCCACCTCGCCGTTCACTTCCGAATTCAACTTGATGACAAAGCCTTTGGTTTCCGGAGTAACGTCCAGGCTGTTCAGGTTGAACGAGACAATGGCCGGCCAGTGGTTGCCCGAGAAATTGTCATAACCGTTGTAGCGCAGTTCCAAATGGATATATCCGTCGTCAGCATAGACTTCATCGTCATTAGCCGACTTCACCAGACTGATGCGGTGCTTGGTATTGTCCTTCGGCAAATTCTGATAGAAAACCAGATTCAGATATCCGCCGCTGATTCCCATATCGCCCTGATAAATCAGTAACGGGTCGTTGCCGAACTCCTCCTCGTTCTCCGGAGTCAGTTCCTCAACAGTCTTGGTCAATACTTCGCGCATGGACAAGATTTTTACCGCATGGTCAAAGCCGGCATAGTCATCGGCCAGAGGATTGAAGGAGGTGATGACACGCTGGCCGTCTACTGCCATATACCAACCCAGGTCTATGTTTACAGGCCACAACGTTCCCCACACGTCACAATCCAGATAAAAAGATGTACCCGTAGTCCGCACGGTGGCCCAGAGAGGAGGCGTAAAGTCGCCCACCGAATAACCATCGCCGTCGTCACAGGACTGGAGTGCCGGCACCAGTGCCAGGCACAGAATCATCAACAAGCTTTGCAATTTTTTTTTCATATTCGTGTTTTTATCGGTTAGCGGTCGGTCATCAGAAGCCCGACCACTATCTAAATACAAAAAGCCGGGCTATTACTGCACCGGCTCTTGGGTATTTAACATTTTCTAAACCAACTGTCAGGCATGCCTTTTCTTCAGGAGCTCCACCATCAGACGGGCGGCACGGCGGGGCGCACCGGTCTCGCCCAGACGCGAAGCCATGTAGTCATATCCCGCCAGCATCTGCTCCCGATAGTCCGGCTCGTGCAGAATGCGCTCCAGCTCCTGCCTCATCCGTTCTACCGTCATCTGGTCGGCCACCAGTTCCTTCACCACCTCGCTGTCGGCAATCAGGTTCACCAGCGAGATGTATTTCACCTTCAGAATATGCCGTTTCAGAAAGGCAATCAGCTTCCCTACGGGCGTGTGGTAGCACACTGCCTGCGGCACGCGGAAGAGGGCCGTCTCCAGCGTCGCCGTGCCCGAAGTCACCAGCGCCGCCTGCGCATGGCTGAGCAGCGGATAGGTCTGCCCGTAGACCACCGCCACATCCGCCCCGCCGATGTAGCGCGCGTAATATTCCGGCTCGATGCCCGGAGCGCCCGCCAGCACCGGCTGGTAGTCCGGGAAAGCGGCCGCCGCCCGCAGCATGTCCGGCAGGTTGTCCTTGATTTCCTGCCTGCGGCTGCCCGCCAGCAGGGCGATGATGGGCTTGCCGGTCAGTCCGTTGCGCGAGGCGAACGCGCCGAAGTCCTCCGCATAGCCGGCACGGAACGCCGCTACCTCGTCCAGCGTCGGGTTGCCCACGTAGTGGATGGGGTAACGGTGCTTCCCTTCAAAGAAGTCTACCTCGAAAGGCAGGATAGAGAACAACTCATCCACATCCCGCTTGATGTTCTTGATGCGGTACTCCTTCCACGCCCAGATTTTCGGGGAAATGTAGTAGTAGACAGGAATCCGCGTGCGGGCATGGACAAACTCCGCAATGCTCAGGTTGAAGCCCGGATAGTCCACCAGTATCAGCACATCGGGCTGCCAGGCCACAATGTCCTCCTTGCAGCGGCGCATGTTGGCAAAGATGGTGCGCAGATGCAGCAACACGGGCACAAAGCCCATATAGGCCAGCTCGCGGTAGTGCTTTACCGGCGCGCCGCCCACAGCCGCCATCAGGTCGCCGCCAAAGAAGCGGAACTCCGCCCGGCTGTCCGCCTCCTTCAGGGCTTCCATCAGATGGGAGGCATGGAGGTCGCCTGAAGCCTCGCCCACAATCAGGTAATATTTCATAAGCAGGAAAGGGCCTCACCCCCGGCCCCTCTCCCAAGGAGAGGGGGGATTTTGCGGCGGTTACGATGGTGGTTGGATGGATGAAGAACCATAAAACGAAGAGTGAAGGACGACGAATTTATTTAGCATCCGCCATCGTTTCGACCGCTTGCTTAACTATCAGGCAGGAATCTATTTCCGAGACCTGACCTGCATAGTCCCCCCTCTCCTTGGGAGAGGGGCCGGGGGTGAGGCTTTTGTTTTCTTAATTATTTAAGTTTCGCAAGTACTCAACTTATTAGTTGACAAGGCTTCAGGCAACAAGTCTACAAGACCGAAACGCCCTGTATAATAAGGTGCCGTTGGAAGTCAACTCGTCAACTTGTTACTCGTCAACTGCAACTTGAGCTTGCGAAAGTTGAGTTAATTAAAACCAGTTTTTCAGCTCGTCCATCAGGCCGTAGGCGGTAGCGTCCACCGTAGTGGGCGTTACGGCTACGTAGCCGTTGGCCAGTGCCCAATGGTCGGTCTGTTCGTTGTCTGCGTCGGTGTCCTCAAATTCACCGGTCAGCCAATAATAGTGTGTGTCGTTGCGGTGGGCAAAGTTTTCCCATTCGTTCTTCCACTGTCCTTGCGTCTGCCGGCAGATTTTCACGCCCTTCAGTTCCTTGGTATCGGGAAAATTCACGTTCAGGCAGGTCAACGGAGGCAGTCCTTTCTCCAGCACCAGGCGGACAATGTCGCGTACATAGGGACCCGCAGGCTCAAAGTCTGCATCCGGTTCGTGGCTGCAAAGCGAAAAGCCGATGGAAGGCACTCCCTTCAGGCAGCCTTCTATCACCACGCCCATCGTGCCCGAGTAGTGGACGTTGACAGACGAGTTGTCACCGTGGTTGATGCCGCCAATCACCAGGTCGGGCTTGCGGTCCAGCACCGTATGGAAAGCCAGCTTCACGCAGTCGGTCGGCGTACCCGAGCATTTGTACACCGTCAGTCCCACATCCTTGCGCAACAGGCTGTAATGGATGGGCTCGTTGGTTGTCAGCGAACAGGCCGTGCCCGAGCGGGCCATGTCCGGCGCCATTACCACCACTTCCGCCAGCGGACGGATGAACTTGATTAACTCACTGATTCCTTTCGACATGATACCGTCATCATTTGAAACCAATATCAAAGGTCTTTGATTTTCCATAATCCAGTCTTTTTACAAATAAAATCGTTTTAGTTTCGCAAGTACTCAACCTACCAGTTGACAAGGCTTCAGTCAACAAGCCTACCAGTTCCGGGATGCCTTGTTTGATAAAGTGCCGCTTGAAACGGATCGCTGCAAACGCCTTGCCAACTCGTCAACTTGTTACTTGTCAACTGCAACTTGAGCTTGCGAATTGAAAATCGACGAAGTCAAAGTTGAATAAAAATCGTTTGATTGTCGCAAAAATAACGAATATAATCAAACTTGGCAAGAATTCAGCCCACAAGCTTTAACCCCGACCCGAATTCGTCCGGCGTCCCGCCCTTGTTAACAGGTTGCGGTTAAGAAGAAGGTCAAAACAAAGGTATCTGAAACCAAGGTGTGTCAAATTAAAAAGTTGCTTTCCTTTAGGCACGGATTACACGAAAATTCGCGGATTGTTATTCTTCTTTCTCCGTGTTTTCCGCGTAATCCGTGCCGAAAAAGCTACAAGATGTCAGCCATTTTTAGTTTTGACACCCTCTCCACCACGATTAAAGGCCGAATGGCAGAGGACACAAAAAAAAGAAGGTTGCCAGACGTTGTCAAGTTCCCGTCACACGAAGAACTGTTTCCCGTCATGGCACCCTTCTCAAACAAAACAAACACACTCATTATTACAATGAGTAAGCCCGTGCTGTTTCGCCAAACAAGCAACTTTGACAACTAAAAATAAATGTCCGTCTCCGCTCCACTAAAGGCAACGGCCGGTTCTGACGATGCCCATCCTTCACTCTCTCCGCTCCTTGTCGAGGCACCTTCTTTCTTCAACGTCAGGTTGAAGCGGTAGATACTGTTCCGGTTGATGGTATAGTCCACATACCCTTCGTTCTGTCCCGGAGGTAACGTACAAAGCGTCACCGTCTTGGTTTGATTGCCAAAAGTGATTTTCAGCGTCAATGCCTCCCCCACTGTCTGCGCCGAATTGCCGGGCATGTAAAAGTAGAACATCTGCCTCTCGGTTGTTACCGAAAGAACGGTCGTTTCAAATTGGTTATCCTTTTGTGTTTCGGTTACCCCCACTCCGGTAGAAAAGTAATAGGCATCGGTCGGAACGTTGTCGAACGCGAAACTTACACCCGAAGAAAAGTCATTATAATTTTCAGCCTGTAACGTTATCTCAATACGGCTGCAAAGACGTCCTAAAATCAGCCGTTGAACTTCCGTTTCGCTCAGTACTCCTTCATAATAGCCGAACATGCATACCTGCTTGAGATGCCCCAGCGAATCGGCGTGTTCTTTATATTGGAACTTATGGGTCCATTCCTTGAACTCATCCAGCCGCACCTGGGTCGATGTGCTGGTGGTATATTGGTTATAAAACTCGTTCACATCCTGTTCCGTCACATTGGCCACCACGCAGATGGTCGTGTTGTTTGCTTTGTACGACTTGAAACTGACATCCGAAATGGAAGCCTGCAATACTCCGTACGGGCTGTCATCCGTTACAAAACTTCGGAAGTTATACAGTTCGTCCCGGGTATGCATCCCTTCGGGGTCAAACTGGAAGAAAGCCAGTGTCTTGATACAGTTCTCCTCTTCCGGCCACATGGTGTATGCAGAGCGGGTTGTCCCGCCATAATCGTTCATGGGGCCTGCCGCAATGGTCAATATGCCCGGCTCCGTCGGCATGTCCACCACTGTCTGTTCGCAGGCCGCCAGCAGACAGACCGTTAAGGCATAGACCAGATTCTTGAAATAGTTGCTCATATCCTCTTCCTTTGAAACACGGTTAGTCAAATTCTACATCCATATTCCATTCCACAAACTGCCATACGATGACCGCTACACCGTCCTGCAGTTTGACGGTTCCTTTGTAATGATAAGAATATCCTGCCTGAAAATTCTTCTCGGTCAGCATGATGCTGAACGGGCTGGGCACTCCGTTAATCAGCACATTGAACAGCACCACTACCGGAGTGGCAACGGCGTTGACCGGCAGCACAGGAGTCGTCACTTCCAGGTAATGGGTACCATCACTGTTCACCCCCGTCACGTATTCCGTCTCCCGGTATGTACCGTTCTTCATGCCATAATCCGTTTTCAGGGTGTCTGACAGACTCCAGTTGTTTTCCGTTTCTTCCTGCAGTCCCGAGTATTCCACGCCTGCCGCCAGCAGTTCCAGACTATGAATCCATTTTGCTTCGGAAGTAATGGTAAACTTCAGTTGGGCTGTCTGATTGAACAAAGGTTTTAACCTGATCACTTCAATTCGGCTTTCATCATTAGCCCAATCTCCTTTGACTTCAATATATGTTGATTTAGTCTCTTCATACCTGTCATCTGTAGCCAGTAACTCCTCTCCATTCTTTACACTCAAGGTATTACCTTCTCCCAGTTCGCGGGCAGGAGATACCGCCCAAAAAATATAATTACCTTCCGATATGAACATAGGCGTTCCATCTATAGATTCCACATTACCATCAGCATCCACTTCACAAGGATACAACGATGTCACGCCTGTTCCCTCACCCACTTCTTTTACTACATAAGCAGTTTTGGAAGTAGAAATCACGTTTGTACCATCCAACTTATCAGCAATAATCCATAAAGTTGTTCCTTCGGGCAACGGAACAATTTTATGCCCAGTCGGTAAATTTGCTCTGGTTCCAGTAGCAAATCCATCTGCAACCAAGCTTCCGGACAGCACTGGCTGTATCTGTACAAGGCCGTCACCCGGCACCTTGTCTACAGCAGCATTGTTATCGCAAGCTGTCCAAGCTAAGGATATGCCGCACCAAACAGCCACCCCCAACATCTTTTTTTTATATCTTCCTATTTTCCACATACTACACCACTAATTCTGCGTTTTTACCAGGCGAATTTGTTTCGCATTGGTTTGGATTTCATTACTTACTACAGACATATACTGATTTTGAGGATTATCTCCTGTAATCTTGATGTGCAGGGCTGCATCCGAATCGGTCGCATAGAGCACTGCTGATCCATAAGAGGAAAAACCCGCTGCCGGGCCACTGCCCGAATTACGTCCTTCCACTTCACCACACAAAGGGAAAAACATTTGAGATACAGGATGCTCCCAATCATAATTCCTAAAATTATCCACCGTCAGATTATCGTCTTTCGTGCAACTGTACATACATACTTCCACATACAATCGCGGTTCTTCATTCTTTTCATCTGCATTCCTCACTTTCCACCTCATCCGATAAGCCTCTGTAGTTCCCACTTTTTTGATTCCATAAATCGTACCCCATTCTTTAGTCTTATAATTCGAAGATAAACTTGTTATAGATCCCTTGTCATTACCTTCCCTACTGATAATATAGACCGAACAATAACCGGGAGATGGATCACCATCAGGTTCTCTGTCAATATAAGAATATGGCGTATGTTGGGAGTTATAATAATATGAAGGATCCAATGGATATTGCCCCGGATCGTTCAATTTTTCCCATTTTGAGTAGTACTCAGCAGAGCTTGTTGTATTCCGTCCATCCTTATAAAAAGGTACACAGATTCTCAATTTTGTTATATCACTATTGATAGGAAGAGGCATATTATTATTATAATCCACACATCCATACCAGTCATCTCCAATGTGTCGTAATTGCAGGAAAGTAATATTTCCCGCAAAAACTGTAGTTGGGAATATACTTTGAAATTGTTCTTGTGTAGGTAAAGCATACCCGGGAGGTGCAGGTTGATTTTCACGATTTTTCCAATTAAGAGTAGAATTGCTAAAATTAGAATTACCATAAAAAAAAGCATAGGTTCCACTTGAAGAAACCTCTTTTTGAAGACTATAATACAAATTGCTTGAAGAAGAAGTACCCCAAGAACCTTTATTGGGATCAGGTTCCATCAATTTTTTATCAACTATTGGATAGACTTTATATTGGGGGGAAGACCATGAACTGAATTTTTTCGACAAATCATTATTGGTACTAAAACGTTCTTCCGGCGTTGGCCAAGTCAATGAACCGTCAAAGCCATAATTCTCTGTTCTATACGGCCAATACGGAATATTCCGATTGTTCTGATAATAATACCCGATGGTCTGATTATAGTTATCTCCCGGGTCAGCTTCGTTTGCCCCCAGGTTTCTGTCCATCCACATGGTGTTATCAAAGAAGATGGGCTGGCCTACTACTTCGGTAGAAAAGTAATTGTCGTTTTTGTCTTTTTCATCAGTTTCCCCCGGCAACCATTCCACTTTGCTGGGTACAACGGTTACGACCCGCACCTCGTCCTCCATCAGCACGATGTGCAGGGTGTATTTGCTGCCTGCCTGCAGATAAAGCGGAGAAGCTGCAATGGAACCATTATCATCTGTAGGATCATCTCCTCCATATACACTGCTATACACTTGTTCTACGGTATAGACACCGGTATAATAGTTACCCAACTGTGTAGCATTGCCCGTTCCTACCAGTTTTTCTACTTCAGCTTTGTCCTTTCCCTTCAAGGTTATCTTCAAACCAATTGTATATTCACCCACACCACCGCTTAACGACTCTGCAGCGGAAGGAAAGACAATCATGGCACCCAAGCTGTCCGGGGTTTCTACAGCTATGTATTTATTTTCAAGGTCATAGTCCACAGACATCTTGGGCAAAGCCCTGCCTTCATCATATTTGTTTTCTGCATCCAGTGTCGTCTTTCCCGTAAACAAATCCACTGTCCCGATTTGGTATGTACCGGTCACCGCTATGCTTTCGATGCCCAAATTATACATCCCTTTCCCAGACCCCGTCTCAGACTCCAACTGAGAAACCTTGAATTCCAGCCGGGAAAAGGCATGGCGGAACGGAATCTCACACGGGAACTTGGCAGTGGCGTCGTTCTGATCAACAAGGATGCCCCACATCAGGTCTTTCAGTTCGCCGCCTACTACTGTTTCCGTCCGCTTATATGCATCCTTATCTAATTTCGGTGCGTTTTCCTCCCCATAGGTAAAGCCGTAGAAACTGAGGGAGCGTCTGCCGGTCTCGGTCTTAGTAGCATCATCTATGTTCTCAAGTGATTGAAAACTGAACCAGTCATTATTAATATGTCTGTCGTCATTAACAACCAGATATTGAAACGTACCCAAAGCGGTCTCGGTAGCCAGCCCATTATATCTGAGTACAGAATCTTCAGATATATCTGTCGCCGTAAAGCCTTTGGTAAACATCACCAGTCTATAGGCAGTCCCTGCCTGAAAAGCACTTCGGGAGACTACTTCCCCGTTGCCCTCCAGTTTGACAGCAGCCACTTGTCCTTCTTCCGAGGAGCCGTTGGAAGTATCAGCCCCCGACAGCCAATCGTCCGAGCACGCCGCCGTGCCTGCCACCATCAGGGCGGCACACAGCAGGATTGTATAAAAATTCTTTCCTTTCATCATACGCATTCCTTTCATCTGTTTGTCAAGTACCGGACGGAGTATCATCGGACGAATTACCGGGCGGATA
>NZ_CASFWU010000143.1 GCF_949298305.1 uncultured Bacteroides sp.
GTGCCGCGGGCCAATCACGAAGCCTATCCCTTGCAACAGAAGGTGAATGCCAAACTGCTGGAGTACAGCAAGAAGTTCGGCATCAAACTCATCTGCACGAACGACGTGCATTTTGTTGACGAGGAGAATGCGGAGGCCCACGACCGGCTCATCTGCCTCAGTACGGGAAAGGACTTGGACGACCCTACCCGTATGCTCTATACCAAGCAGGAATGGATGAAGACCAAGGCCGAGATGAACACCCTGTTTGAGGATGTGCCCGAAGCACTCTCGAATACGATGGAGATTCTTGACAAGGTGGAGTTCTATTCCATCGACCATGCCCCCATTATGCCTACCTTTGCCATTCCCGAGGATTTCGGTACGGAGGAGGAATACCGCAAGAAATATACCGAACAGGATTTGTTCGATGAATTTACCCGTGACGAGAACGGTAAGGTGGTGCTGGACGAAGAAGCTGCCAATGCTAAAATCAAGCGCTTGGGTGGCTACGACAAGCTCTACCGTATCAAATTGGAGGCCGACTACCTGGCCAAGCTGGCTTTCGACGGTGCCAAGCGCCTGTATGGCGACCCGCTTTCGGACGAGGTGAAGGAACGCCTTGTATTCGAGCTCTACATTATGAAGACGATGGGTTTCCCGGGCTACTTCCTCATTGTGCAGGACTTCATCAATGCCGCCCGCACGCAGCTGGGCGTTTCCGTAGGTCCGGGACGTGGCTCGGCCGCCGGTTCGGCGGTGGCCTACTGTCTGGGTATCACGAAGATTGACCCCATTCAGTACGACCTGCTGTTCGAACGTTTCCTTAACCCGGACCGTATCTCCCTCCCCGATATCGATGTGGACTTCGACGACGACGGCCGTGGCGAGGTGCTTCGCTGGGTGACCGAGAAGTACGGACAGGAGAAGGTGGCTCACATCATTACCTACGGCACCATGGCCACGAAGATGGCCATTAAGGACGTGGCCCGTGTGGAGAAGCTCCCTCTGTCCGAGTCCGACCGGCTGTGCAAACTGGTTCCCGATAAGATTCCCGACAAGAAGCTGAACCTGCCCAATGCCATCGAGTACGTCCCCGAGCTTCAGGCTGCCGAGGCTTCGCCCGACCCGCTGGTGCGTGAGACCATCAAGTATGCCAAGATGCTCGAAGGCAACGTGCGCGGCACGGGTGTACATGCCTGCGGTACCATCATCTGTCGGGACGACATCACAGACTGGGTGCCCGTCAGCACGGCCGACGACAAGGAAACGGGCGAGAAGATGCTTGTCACCCAGTACGAAGGTTCGGTGATTGAGGACACGGGCCTGATTAAGATGGACTTCCTGGGTCTGAAAACCCTTTCCATCATCAAGGAGGCGGTGGAAAACGTCCGCCTGCACCGCGGCATCGAGATAGACATTGACAAGATAGCCATCGACGACCCCGCCACCTACAAGCTCTATTGCGACGGACGTACGGTGGGCACTTTCCAGTTCGAGTCCGCCGGTATGCAGAAATACCTGCGCGAGCTCCAGCCCGGTACGTTCGAGGACCTCATCGCCATGAATGCCCTCTACCGTCCGGGTCCTATGGATTACATTCCCGACTTCATCGACCGCAAGTGGGGACGTAAGCCCATCGAGTACGACATCCCCATCATGGAGAAGTACCTGAAGGACACCTACGGCATCACTGTCTACCAGGAGCAGGTGATGCTTCTGTCCCGTCTGCTGGCCGATTTCACCCGCGGCGAGTCCGACGCCCTGCGTAAGGCCATGGGTAAGAAGCTGCGCGACAAGCTGGACCACATGAAGCCGAAGTTCATCTCCGGCGGACAGAAGAACGGCCACGACCCCAAGGTGCTGGAGAAGATATGGACTGACTGGGAGAAGTTTGCCTCCTATGCCTTCAACAAGTCGCACGCCACGTGCTACTCTTGGGTGGCCTACCAGACGGCCTACCTGAAGGCCAACTATCCTGCCGAGTACATGGCGGCCGTGATGAGCCGAAGCCTCTCGGACATCACCACCATCACCAAGCTGATGGACGAGTGCAAGGCGATGGGCATCCAGGTGCTGGGGCCGGACGTGAACGAAAGTAACCTGAAGTTTACGGTCAACAAGGCCGGTGACATCCGTTTCGGTCTGGGAGCCGTGAAGGGTGTGGGCGAAGGAGCTGTGCAGAGCATTATGGCCGAGCGTGAGAAGGACGGTCCCTACAAGGGCATCTTCGATTTTGTGCAGCGCGTCAACCTGAATGCCTGCAACAAGAAGAACATCGAGTGCCTGGCTCTGGCCGGAGGCTTCGACAGCTTCCCCGAATTGAAGCGCGAGCAATATTTTGCCGTCAACGCCAAAGGCGAGGTGTTCATCGACACGCTGGTGCGCTACGGCAACCGCTATCAGGCCGACAAGGCCGCTGCCGTCAACTCCCTGTTCGGTGGCGAGAACGTGGTGGACATTGCCACGCCCGAAATCCTGCCTGCCGAGCGCTGGAGCGACCTCGACCGCCTGAACAAGGAGCGCGAGCTCGTCGGCATCTATCTGTCCGCCCATCCACTGGACGAATATGCCGTAGTGCTGGAGCACGTCTGCAACACCCACATGGCCGAGCTGGAGGACAAGACTGCCCTGGCAGGCCGCGAGATTACGATGGGCGGCATCGTGACATCCGTCCGCCGGGGCATCAGCAAGAACGGCAATCCATACGGCATAGCCAAGATAGAAGACTACTCCGGCTCGGCCGAGATACCCTTCTTCGGTAACGATTGGGTGACCTATCAGGGCTATCTGGGCGAGCGTACCTTCCTCTTCATCAAAGCACGCTGCCAGCCCAAGCAGTGGAGGCAGGACGAGCTGGAGCTGAAGATTACCTCCATGGAGCTGCTGCCCGACGTGAAAGAGAAGCTGATAGAGAAGATTACCATTGCTATCCCCCTCAGTGCGCTCAATACGGCTTTGGTGACCGAACTGTCTGAAGTGGTGCGGACGCATCCCGGCAGTACTTCGCTCTATTTCCGCATACAGGACACCGAAAGCCGGCAGAATGTGGACTTGGTGTCCCGTCCGGTGAAGCTATCGGTGGGGCGCGAGGTGGTCAACTACCTGAAAGAACGTCCCGAACTGGAGTTCCGCATCAACTGACCGGGCGGTACGGTGCGAGTCCAAACGGGGAACGGCACGCAGATATTTGCGCAAGCCGTTCGAAGGCTCTCCATGCGCGCTGTATGAAAGTGTGTTTTTTTGACAACAGAGAGCAATCCGCACGTCGGTTTTTCTCCCGCCTGGAAAATGGGTTTTAACCCTGGAAGGCCTATGTTTGAAACATAAGGGGGGTATGTTTCAAACATAAGCCCCTTGGGTTTCAAACCTTCCTTATTGCAGCCTTGTGTGATTTGAAGGGCCTCTCATTGAAAGGATATGTGGGTGTGGTAATTTTGCTCAACATTTCCCGTCGTCATTCTTTTGTTTCCTGTCATGCTGAACGCAGTGAGGCGTCTCCTTTCTGCCGGTTGGGCCTCTGTGGTCATCTGTCTCATCCGTGTCTGCATGCCATGCGGGAGGGGTGTGTCAAAACTAAGTGATGGTATCTGACTCCCCTCCTTCCTGAAGGAGGAGAGTTTCAGATACCCTTGTTTTGACATTCCCCCCCCTCTTCATCGCCAACCCAATTCTGTCCCCCCTTCTGCGTGGGGCAGACAAATCTTGCGTTTTTGCTTTGTACTTCTCCCGCTTTGCATTATCTTTGCCCATGCGATGGCTGCCTTCGGGGGCAGCCCGTGGCATGTATATTCAATACGTATAATCAACCATAAATCATTAAAGAAAATGGCATTAGCAGTTACAGACAGCAATTTCAAGGAAATCCTGTCAGAGGGTAAACCCGTAGTGGTAGATTTTTGGGCACCGTGGTGCGGTCCCTGCAAGATGGTAGGCCCTGTTATAGACGAGTTGGCCGCCGAATACGAAGGCAAGGTGATTATTGGCAAGTGCGATGTGGACGAGAACAGCGACCTGCCGGCCGAGTTCGGCATCCGCAGTATTCCTACCGTGCTGTTCTTCAAGGACGGCAAACTGGTGGACAAGCAGGTAGGCTCTGCCGCCAAGTCTGTCTATGCCGCCAAGATTGAAGCCTTGTTATAACAGGCTGCCTCCTCGGAGAGGGTGTGTCAAACGACGGGAACCGACAACTTTCCTTTGGCACACCCTTTCTTTTTCAGATTGTTCAACCTAAATATGCGAGAATATGGGAATGGAAGACGATTTTTTGCTGGATGATGCCGATGACGAAAAGACCATCGAGTACATCAAGGCCTACTTGCCGCAGGACCTGAAGGACAAGTTCACTGACGACGAGTTCTATTATTTCCTGGATCTGATAGACGAGTACTACTCCGAGAGCGGCATTCTCGATGCTAAGCCCGATGCGGACGGATACATCGAAATCGACCTGGAGAAGATTGTGGACTATATCATCAAGGAAGCCCGCAAGGACGAAATGGGCGAGTACGACCCGGAGGAAATCCTTTTCATCGTACAGGGTGAGATGGAGTACACCGAGTCGCTGGGCGGTGACGAATAGAGTGTCCGTCGGCTTGAAAGAAAACGAAGGTGTGTCAAAACTAAGTAAGGGTATCTGACTCCCCCTGGAAGGAGGGGTGCCCAACGGGCGGGGTGGTAGGTCTTTACGACATTTTGTGTATCAATGCTTTAGGGATATTCAGTAAATGTCCCTACAAAGTAAGATGGCATATAAAGTCGATAGAGTATAATCACTTTATATGCCATTATTATTGTCCTTTTTCCG
>NZ_CASFWU010000144.1 GCF_949298305.1 uncultured Bacteroides sp.
CTGCTGCTCCATCTCAATCTCTTTCTCGCGGTAGGTGATGAGCTGTTTCTCCCACTCGTCGCGCTGGTCTTCGATGGTGCGAAGCAGGTCGAGGTTCTCCAGTACAAGGATGGTGTCGCCCTGTTTCATCATGTTGCCCTCTTCGCCAACGATGCGGCTGACGCTGCCCGTCTCGCGGGCGTTGACCTTGATGGTGAGGATGGGCTGCACGAGTCCTTCGACGTCGACATACTCCATGAACTTGTCGTTCTTCACTTCGGCCATCTGGAGGCTTTCGGGGTCGATGCGCAGCTTGCGGGGTCCGGCGGAAAGGATGATGACATAGACCAGGAAGGCCAGGAAGACGATGCCTCCGGCCAGGTAGTAGCGGTAGCGGATGTACCAGGGTTTCTTTTCGAGTTTGATGTCCATAAACGTATTGTGTATTTATATTTTTATTTACAGGTAAGGCAGGCTGACTGCCACGGTATACGACCGAGGGGGTCTCAGTCGTATACTTAGGGTACCTCGGTCGTATACTTAGGGTGCCTCAGTCGTATGGGTCAATATCTATCTTCTTCATATCCAGCAGGTTATATTTTGTCTTGTTTTTGGTTATAATAGTTTACAATCAGCAGGTTCCGACGCGGCTTCCGGCACGGACTGTGGGCTACCGGAGCAGGGCCTCCAGGTCTTCTTCCAGCGGGCGGCCGTGCTCGAAGTCGTAGAGCGTAAGGCTGCGCAGGGTGTAGTACAGACTCCAGTAATCGTAGAGGGCGGTGATGTAGGCGCGCCGGGCGGAGTCTTTCTCGGTGATGGAGGCGTTGAGGTCGAGCACGGTGGACTGGCCCAGCAGGTAGAGCCTTGGTGGTGTCGGTGCGGGCGGCTATGTGGACGCGCTGCGCCTGCAGGTTGAACTGCTTCACCAGTTTGCGGACGTTCAGGTCGAAGTCGGTCTTGTCCTGCTCCACTTGGGTCTGCACCAGGTCGCGGTTGCTCTTTGCCACGCGTACCTGGCCCTTCCCACGCCCCCAGTCGAGGATGGGCAGCGAGATGCCCAGACTGACGTACTGCTGGTCCATGGGGTTCTGCCAGGCTTCCTTCCAGCGGTCGGAGGTCTGCGTCAGGCCGAAACGCAGGTAGATGTCGGCCTTCAGTCCGGCGTTGGCCCGTGCCTGGGCCACGGCGCTCTCGCTCTCCAGGCGGCGGCGCTGCATGTTGTCTATGTCGGGGCTGTTCTGCGTGGCCAGCATCAGGGCCTCGTGAAGGTCTACGTTCAGGTCGGGCACGAAGTCGTCTATGCTGACCTTCAGCTCCACGTCCTGCTGGATGCCCAGGTAGGAGCGGAGTTCCTGCATGGCGTTGTCCACCTCGATGCGTGCGTTCATGCGGTTGGTTTCCTCGGTCAGCTTGTTCAGTTCGAGCTGCAGCATTTCGTTTTCGCTGATGGTGCCTATGTCGTATCGGCCGCGCGCATATATATATAAGGTGTCGGCGTTGGCGTAGTTGGTGCTGGCTATCTCGTAGTTGCTCTGCGCGGTGGCCAGGGCGAAGAACTTCTGCGTGGCGGTGGCGGCCACCAGCTCCAGCGTCTCGGCGTAGCGCTTGCGGGCCTCGCGGTAGCGCAGGGGCTCGATGCGGCGGTTCCACTTCAGCGAGTTATAGCCGAAGAGCGACTGAGAATAGCCGATGTTGACGGGCGAGGTCTGGTAGGAATGGCTGTCGTCGCTGAAGAGGTCGATGCGCTGGGCGGACGTTTCCACAAAGAAGGTGCCGCCCGTCCAGGGCACGTTCTGCGTCAGGCTCAGGGTGAGGTTGGTGCTCAGCAGATTCTGTTCGACAAACTTCACGCTTCCGTCGCCCATCGTCACCTTGTTGATGGCACGGTCCAGGTAAGGGCTGGAGGTCAGCGTCAGGTTGGGCAGGTAGTTGGCGCGGTAGTAGCGGTAGTTCCAGTACGAAGAGCGGAAGCTGTGGCGGGCGCTCCGGGCATCGGGCGACTGCTGCTGGGCGTGGCGGATGGTCTGTTGCAGGGTCAGCTCCATCGCTTCCTGGGCCTGCGCGGCGGAGCAGAGGGCGCAGGCCGTTCCTATAGTCAGTATGATACGTTTAAGCATAGTTTCTCCATTTATTTACGAAAAGAGTATCAAAAGCTGTGCCAAACATGTATCTGCTTATGTGCCTTGCGATTGCGAATGATATGGAGCCGGCCGGCGCGTGCACTATCGCACAAAAATAGTGCGGAAGCGCACGCACAGCACAAGGATATTATCACTATCTTTGCAGCAGCGCACAGCTGTGCCATCACCATTTACGAACAGACATGCTTATGGAAAACTTAGGTAAAATACTGATTGTGGACGACAACGAAGACGTGCTCTTCGCCCTGAACCTGCTGCTGGAGCCCTATGCCGAGAAGATAAAGGTCATCACCGGCCCCGAGCGGCTGGAGCACTTCATGACCACCTTCCAGCCGGACATCGTGCTGCTGGACATGAACTTCAGCCGCGACGTGGTGAGCGGCCAGGAGGGCTTCGACTGCCTGAAGCAGATTCTGCGCATCGACCCGCAGGCGGTGGTCATTTTCATGACCGCCTACTCGGACACCGACAAGGCCGTGCGGGCCATCAAGGCCGGCGCCACGGACTTCATCCCCAAACCGTGGGAGAAGGAAAAGCTGCTGGCCACGCTCTCCTCGGGCATGAGGCTGCGCCGCTCGCAGCGCGAGGTCCACCTGCTGAAGGAGCAGGTGGAGGCCCTGAGCGACGGCAACGCCGACGAACGCATCATCGGCGAGTCCGACGCCATGCGGGCAATCTTCGACACGGTGGACAAGCTGCGCGACACGGACGCCAACATCCTCATCCTGGGCGAGAACGGGACGGGGAAGGACGTCATTGCCCGCCTGCTCTACCGCCATTCGCCCCGCTCGGGCCGTCCGTTCGTCACCATCGACCTGGGCAGCATACCCGAACAGCTGTTCGAGAGCGAGCTGTTCGGCTACGAGAAGGGGGCCTTCACCGACGCGCGCAAGGCCAAGGCCGGGCGCATGGAGGTGGCCACGGGCGGCACGCTCTTTCTGGACGAGATAGGCAACCTGTCCCTGCCCATGCAGGCCAAGCTGCTGACGGCCATCGAGAAGCGGCAAATCAGCCGCCTGGGCAGCACGCAGGCCACGCCCATCGACGTGCGCCTCATCTGTGCCACCAATGCCGACATCCGCCGCATGGTGGAGGAAGACCGCTTCCGCCAGGACCTGCTCTACCGCATCAACACCATCGAGCTGCACATCCCGCCCCTGCGCGAGCGTGGAGAAGACATCCTGCTGCTGGCCGACCACTTTCTGCAGCGCTACGCCCGCAAATACCAAAAGGAGATGCGCGGCCTGACGCGCGAGGCCAGGAACAAGCTGCTGAAGTACGCCTGGCCGGGCAACGTGCGCGAGCTGCAGCACACCATGGAGCGTGCCGTCATCCTGGGCGACGGCTCGCTGCTGCGCCCCGAGAACTTCGTCTTCCAGGCCGCGGCGCCCCGCCCCCGCAAGGAGGAGCAGGAGGTGCTGAACCTGGAGAAGCTGGAACGGCAGGCCGTGGAGCGTGCCCTGCGCCTGAGCGAGGGCAACATGACCAAGGCTGCCGAGTATCTGGGCATCACGCGGTTTGCCCTGTACCGGAAGATAGAGAAGTTGGGCCTATGAAACGTTATTCCTTCATCGTCACCCTCCACATCCTTGCCGTCGCCCTGCTGGCGGTGGGCGTATGGCTGTTGGCCGTCCGGGAGCTGTGGTTCAGCGCCCTGATGGTGTTCCTGGTGCTGGCGGCCGTGGGGGTCAACCTCTACCGGATGCAGATGGTGCAGATACGCATGATGCGCCATCTGGCCGAAAGCCTGCGCTTCGACGACATGATGCTCTCTTTCCGTTCGCCCTACCGCAACCGCTCCATGGAGCAGATGGTGGACGAGCTGTCCGAAGCCATGCAGGGCTTCCGCACCCGCGTGCTGGAGCACAACGAGATGGCCGCCTGGCAGAAGCTGATACGGGTGCTGACGCACGAAATCATGAACTCGCTGACGCCCATCATTTCCCTGTCCGAGACCCTGTCCGAGCGCGAGGTGGACGAGCGCAGCTATGCCGTGATGCGCCAGGGTATGCTCACTATCCACCGCCGCAGCAAGGGGTTGCTGGAGTTTGTGGAGAACTACCGCAGGCTGACCCGCCTGCCGGCCCCCGTGCGCCGTCCCGTATCGCTCTGCGAACTGCTGCAGGACCTGCGCAAGCTCTTTCCCGAGGACTACATCCACATCCACCTGCCCGAGGCCGACCGCACCTTGCAGATAGACCGCGCGCAGGTGGAGCAGGTGCTCATCAACCTGCTGAAGAATGCCCGCGAGGCCTGTGCCCGCCGCGAGCAACCCTGCATAGAGGTCAGGGTGCTGCCCGCGCAGTCGTGGCAGTGCCTGCTGACGGTGAGCGACAACGGCGAAGGCATCCTGCCCGAAGTGGTGGACAAGGTTTTCGTCCCCTTCTTCACCACCAAGCCCGGCGGGCAAGGCATCGGGCTGAGCCTGTGCAAGCAGATTATGAACCGCCACGGCGGCAACATCACGGTGCAGTCCACCGTGGGGAAAGGCACCTGCTTCACCCTGCTGTTCGGGTAGTCACTGCCCGCTCTCCCCGCCGACAAAAGTTTTTCCGCTTTCGTTCCTCCTTCTTCGTGAAAATCCTTATATTTGCAATTATCAGAGACCCAAACGTACGCTTATGAAATACCCTATCGGAATACAGAGTTTTGACCGCATCATTGAAGACGGATATGTCTACGTGGATAAGACGGATATGATTTATAGTCTGACCCACGAAGGCAGCATCTACTTCCTGAGTCGCCCGCGCCGCTTCGGCAAGAGCCTGCTGGTGTCCACGCTGGAGAACTACTTCCTGGGGCGTAGGGAGCTGTTCCGCGGACTGGCCATCGAACCGTTGGAGACGGAGTGGGCCGTGTATCCGGTGTTCCATGTGGATTTCAACAGCACCAACTATACCAATCCCGGCGAATTGGAGAAGAAAATCAACTTCCATGTGTCCGAGTGGGAGAAACGGTACGGACTGCCTTGCCGCGAAAACGAGCTGGGCACTGGCGACCGTTTTGTAGAGGTGCTGCGTGCCGCCCATGAACAGACAGGGCGCCGCGCCGTGGTCCTGATAGACGAGTATGACAAGCCCATCCTGGACGTGCTGGATGTGGACTCCACGCTGGAAGACCGTCACCGCAACGTGCTGAAAGGCTTTTATTCCGTCTTCAAGGCGGCCGACCGCCACCTGCAGTTCGTACTGCTGACAGGCGTCACGAAGTTCTCGCAGGTGAGTGTGTTCAGCGGCTTCAACCAG
>NZ_CASFWU010000145.1 GCF_949298305.1 uncultured Bacteroides sp.
GGCACAAACAGTAGCCAGCAGCATGGTGTTGCCCATGCGGAGCATTACAGAACCGTCTGCCTGTTTTGCCAGCTTTCCCGTTTCGAGCGTGATGGTTCTTCCATCAGGGAGCTCGATCGTCTTAACAATTGGGTTAATCATAAAAATTGTTTTATATCTATTTCTTTCAAAAATTCGCGCAAAGATAAGGAAATAATTCATCTAATACGGTGGAAATGAGATAAAAAGTTTATAAATGGGCGTTTTTTTCGACTTTTGGAGCGCAAGAAGCACCGAAAATGCTTTGACAGAACCCGAAAAGCCGTATCTTTGCACGGCGCATTCGTGCAGGGGCTCCCGCCAGGGAAGGCTGTAAGGCAGGAATGTGTGGAAACGGAATATACAAATCTTTGGGTAGGAAACACCCGCTATGGGGTGGAATTTCCCGCAGACTTTAAAACAGGAATTGGAATATGAAGAAACTCTTTTTTGTGGCGCTTGCGGCTTTGGCCCTTGGCGCATGTGACTCGGAACCGAAGTTCAAGGTCGAAGGACAAGTGACAGATGCAGAAGGCAAGACTCTCTACCTGGAAGCATCGGCACTGGAGGGCATCATGCCGCTGGACTCGATAAAGCTGAAGGCTGATGGGGAGTATGCCTTTAAATATTCCCGTCCCGAATCCCCCGAATTCTACCGGCTCCGGGTGGACGACAAAGTCATCAACTTCTCAATCGACTCGACCGAGACCGTCCGCATCAACGCTCCGTATGCCAACTTTGCCACAGCCTACACGGTGGAAGGGTCGGACAACAGCATGAAGATTAAGGAACTGACCCTGAAACAGGCAGAACTACAGAATGCGGTAAACGCCCTGACGAAAGCCATGCAGGGACATTCGATAGGGGTAGATGTGTTTGAGGACAGTCTTTCCACCCTTCTGAAAGACTATAAGGACGACGTGAAACTAAACTACATCTTTGCGGCGCCCAATACGGCAGCAGCCTACTTCGCCCTGTTCCAGAAACTGAACAATTACCTGATATTTGACCCGATGAACAGCAAAGACGACGTGAAGTGCTTTGCCGCAGTAGCCACCAGTCTGAACAACTTCTACCCGCACGCCGTCCGCTCGAAGAACCTCTACAACATTGTCATCAAAGGCATGAAGAATACGCGTACACCGCAGCAGGCAACCTTGGAATTGCCTGCAGACAAGGTGGTAGAGACGGGCATCATAGAAATTAATCTGCGCGACATGAAAGGCAACACGCATAAGCTGAGCGAACTGAAAGGAAAAGTAGTCATTCTGGACTTTACCATCTACCAGAGTGCCGTTTCGGCCACACACAACTATATGCTGCGTGATCTCTACGACAAGTATGCAGCTCAGGGACTGGAAATCTATCAGGTGTCCCTGGATGCCGACGAGCATTACTGGAAGACGACAGCCGACAATCTGCCTTGGATTTGCGTCCGCGATGCCAACGGCATATATTCGTCGGTGGCCGTAGCCTACAACGTGCAGTCCGTCCCCAGCCTCTTCCTCATCAACCGGAACTGCGAGTTGAGTGCGCGTGGCGAAACCCTGAAGGACTTGGACGCAGCAGTGAAAGCTCTGCTGTAACTTGTTATAAATAAGAAGATTTCATTTAAATATGTTACAAAGCAGTCGTTTTCGCTTGACACGCATCGTTTAAAAGGCTATCTTTGCAAAGGAAAATAGGAAAGAGGGTTCCAGCATGCCGAACATGTTGGAATTCTTTTTTGTATATAGTAGATTGTTGAAGTTTCGCAAGTTGCGGAACTTGCAGGAAGTTTAAGATATCGCCCCCTTATGGCCAGGCCGAGGAGTCCGTGCCGACCAGTCCGGACACACGTCGGAAATGCCTCACAGACATTGGCGGCTTTATTTTCGGCATACCTGCTCAAAGAAACAACTTGTTTGACTTGAATAAATTATCGTAAAAATAGGAATATAAAAACATTATTAAGGAGGAAAAAAGTATGGCTTATATGTCAGAAGGAGGCTACAATAAATTGTTGGCTGACCTGAAACAGATGGAGACGGTAGAACGTCCTAAGATTATAGCGGCTATTGCCGAGGCACGCGACAAGGGCGACTTGTCTGAAAACGCGGAATACGACGCCGCCAAGGAGGCGCAAGGCCTGCTGGAAATGAAGATTAACAAGCTGAAAGCTGTGATAGCCGATGCCAAAATCATCGACGAGTCGAAGCTGAAGACCGATACCGTACAGATATTGAACAAAGTTGAGCTGAAGAACGTGAAGAACGGCATGAAGATGACTTATACAATCGTCTCGGAAAGCGAAGCCAACCTGAAAGAAGGCAAAATTTCAGTCAACACACCGATTGCTCAAGGACTGTTGGGCAAGAAGGTGGGCGATGTGGCCGAAATCAAAGTGCCGCAGGGCATCATTAACCTGGAAATTGTAAACATATCATTTTAAACAGAAGGCAGGTCCGTATGCGGGCTTGCCTTATTTTATACCTATACAGTTATGGCAACCATATTTAGCAGAATCATAGCAGGCGAAATACCCTGCTACAAGATTGCGGAAAGCGACAAATTCTTTGCTTTCCTCGACATCAATCCGCTGGTAAAGGGACACACGCTGGTAGTTCCCAAACAGGAAGTGGATTACATCTTCGACTTAAGCGACGACGACCTGGCCGGCATGCACGTCTTTGCCAAGAAAGTGGCGCTGGCCATTGCCAAGGCATTCCCCTGCAAGAAAGTGGGCGAAGCCGTACTGGGTCTGGAAGTGCCCCATGCACACATCCACCTCATTCCGATGCAGAGCGAGAAGGACATGCTCTTCTCCAACCCTAAGCTGAAACTGTCCGAAGAAGAGTTCAAGGCTGTGGCCGAAGCCATCCGGGCTCATCTCTAAGCCTCAGCGTTTCCTTCCTGTTAAAATAAAAGCAGAAGAGGATGTGTCTCTTGCCGAGACACATCCTCTTTTTTGGTATCAGCCGGTGCGCACATCCCCGTCAGATATACTTGTCACCCAACTTGATTTGAGCATCGTTTACGTATTTGCGAATGGTATGTTCCTCGTCCTTCTTGCAAATCAGCAGCACGTTTTCCGATTCCGCTATCAGATAGTCTTCCAGCCCCTCGGCCACCACCAGCTTGTCAGGCGGCAGAGCAAGGATGTTGTTCTTACAGTTATACAACATCGAATGGCATTTTAAGGTGGCATTGCCTTCCGCATCCTTGGGTGAAAGTTCGTAGAGCGATTCCCAAGTACCCAGGTCAGACCAGCCGAAGTCACCCAGTGATACGTAAACGTTCTCCGCCTTCTCCATCACCCCGAAGTCAATAGATACATTCGGACAGGCCGGGAAGTTTTCATCTATGAACCGTTTTTCATCCGCAGTGCCGTAGAAATCCTTGCCAGGCTCCAATTTGGCAGCCAGTTCGGGCAGCAACATTTCGCCAGCCTTGATGATGGTGTTCACGTTCCACATAAACAGACCCGAATTCCAGTAAAACTCGCCACTTTCCACAAACACCTTTGCCAGTTCCAGTTCTGGTTTTTCGGTGAATGTTTTCACCTTATAGAAATTCTCGCTTTCCTTCTCCGCTATCTGGATGTAGCCATATCCCGTTTCGGGACGGTTGGGCTTGATGCCCAGCGTGAGCAGCTTCTCCGACTGTGCCACAAAGGCCAGTCCTTTTTCCACGGCATCCAGAAATTCGGCCTCCTTCAGAATGAGATGGTCAGACGGCGCAACCACGATGTTGGCATTGGGATTCAGCGCACGGATGTGATACGAAGCCCATGCAATGCAGGGAGCCGTATTTCGACGGGTAGGTTCCAGCAGAATCTGCCCTTCACCCAGTTCAGGCAACTGCTCCCTCACCAGATTGGCATACAAGTCGTTGGTCACCACCAATATATTCTCGGACGGAATTATTTTCTTGAAGCGGTCAAAAGTCTGCTGCAACAATGAGCGTCCGGTTCCGAAGAAGTCAAGAAACTGCTTGGGAAGCGTTTTACGGCTGAATGGCCAGAATCTGCTGCCGATGCCTCCGCCCATAATTACACAGAAATTGTCCTTACTGTTTGTCATATTTCCTCGTTTTTAAAGTTTCTGCTAAAATACGGTATTTTCCCTGAAATAGGAATCTGTCCTCCCCCTTTTCTCATTTTTTTCTCCTTTTTTAGGTAAAAGTATTGTAGGTTTGGAAAAAAGCCGTATCTTTGCACCGCATTTAAGGGAACAGATGCCCAGATGGCGGAATCGGTAGACGCGCTGGTCTCAAACACCAGTGGATTCACTTCCATCCCGGTTCGACCCCGGGTCTGGGTACAGAATAAAAGGCTAAGTATTGAATTATCAATTACTTAGCCTTTTTGCTTGTCTGATTTTTCCCCACAT
>NZ_CASFWU010000146.1 GCF_949298305.1 uncultured Bacteroides sp.
CCCCTCCCCCAAAGGGAGGGGAGAAGGTGACTGAGAGACAGAAAAAACAAAAACTGAACATTAGAAGAACAAGATATGAAACAGGAAAGTAATTGTACAGACAGAAGTAACTCTACCGCCCTCCCTGCCGGGGAGGAAAAGGAAAAGAGAACTCGGATTGTAGTATTAGGAGCCGGCGAAAGCGGCGCAGGTGCAGCCGTGCTGGCCAAAGTGAAAGGGTTCGACACGTTCGTCTCGGACATGTCGGCCATCAAGGACAAATACAAGGAACTACTGGACAAGTACGACATTGCCTGGGAAGAAGGACACCACACCGAAGAGCTGATTCTGAATGCGGACGAAGTGGTGAAAAGCCCCGGCATCCCCAACGAAGCCCCCCTGATTCTGAAACTGAAGGAACAAGGAACGCCCATCATCTCGGAGATAGAATTCGCCGGACGTTACACCGACGCCAAGATGATTTGCATCACCGGCTCGAACGGCAAGACAACGACCACCTCGCTCATCTACCACATCTTCAAGAGCGCAGGGCTGAACGTGGGGCTGGCAGGCAACATAGGCAACAGCCTCGCCCTGCAGGTGGCCACCGAGCAGCACGACTATTACGTCATCGAGCTGAGCAGCTTCCAGCTGGACAACATGTACAAGTTCCGCGCCAACATTGCCGTGCTGATGAACATCACGCCCGACCATCTGGACCGCTACGACCACTGCATGCAGAACTACGTCGATGCCAAGTTCCGCATCACGCAGAACCAGACTCCCGACGACGCCTTCGTCTTCTGGAACGACGACCCCATCATCAAGCGCGAACTGGCCAAGCACGGACTGAAGGCGCAGCTCTATCCCTTCGCAGCCGTGAAGGAAGAAGGAGCCATCGCCTACGTGGAAGACGGCGAGGTGGAAATCAACGCCCCCATCAGCTTCAACATGGAGCAGGAGGAACTGGCCCTGCGCGGCACGCACAACCTCTACAACTCGCTGGCGGCAGGCATCTCGGCCAACCTGGCGGGCATCAAGAAGGAATACATCCGCAAGGCCCTGTCGGACTTCAAGGGTGTGGAGCACCGCCTGGAGAACGTCTGCGACGTGCGCGGCATCCACTTCATCAACGACTCCAAGGCCACCAACGTCAACTCCTGCTGGTATGCCCTGCAGAGCATGACCACCAAGACCGTGCTCATCCTGGGCGGAAAGGACAAGGGCAACGACTATACGGAGATTGAGGACCTGGTGCGCGAGAAATGCTCCGCGCTGGTCTACCTGGGCCTGCACAACGAGAAGCTGCACGCCTTCTTCGACCGTCTGGGCCTGCCCGTGGCCGACGTGCAGACGGGCATGAAGGACGCCGTGGAAGCCGCCTACCGCCTGGCCAAGAAGGGCGAGACGGTGCTGCTGAGCCCCTGCTGCGCCTCGTTCGACCTCTTCAAGAGCTACGAGGACCGCGGAGAGCAATTCAAGAAATACGTACGCGAACTTTAAAAACCTGACAACGTGGACCTGCTAAAGAGTATATTCAAAGGGGACAAGGTCATCTGGATTATCTTCCTTGTCCTGTGCCTCATCTCCATTGTCGAGGTGTTCAGCGCAGCCAGCACGCTGACCTACAAGAGCGGCGACCACTGGGCGCCCATCACGCAGCACAGCATCATCCTCATGGTGGGCGCGGTGGTGGTGGTGCTGATGCACAACATTCCCTACAAGTGGTTCCAGGTGTTCCCCGTCTTCCTGCTGCCGGCATCGGTCGTGCTGCTGGCGCTGGTAATGATGATGGAACGCATCAACGGCGCGGCCCGCTGGATGACCTTCATGGGCGTGCAGTTCCAGCCCTCGGAGATAGCCAAGATGGCGGTCATCATCGTCACCGCCTTCATCCTCTCCAAGGGACAGGACGAGGACGGGGCCAGCCCGAAGGCCTTCAAGCGCATCATGATCATCACGGGCGTCATCTGCCTGCTCATTGCCCCCGAGAACCTCTCGACGGCCGCGCTGCTCTTCGGCGTGGTGTACCTGATGATGTTCATCGGGCGCGTGTCCATGAAGAAGCTGCTCCTGCTGGCCGGCGGCATCGCGGGAGTGGGCATCCTGGCCGTCACCTTCCTGCTGGCCACCAAGGACGTAGACATTCCCTTCCTCCACCGCTTCGACACGTGGCGCGCCCGCATCGAGCGGTTTGCCGACGACGAGGAAGTGCCCGCCGCCAAGTTTGACATCGACAAGGACGCCCAGATAGCCCACGCCCGCATCGCCGTGGCCACCAGCAACATCGTGGGCAAGGGGCCGGGCAACTCCGTACAGCGCGACTTCCTGAGCCAGGCTTTCTCGGACTTCATCTTTGCCATCATCATCGAAGAGCTGGGGCTGGTGGGAGGAGCCGCCGTGGTGTTCCTGTACATCTGCCTGCTGATACGCGTGGGGCGCATCGCCAAGAAGTGCGACCGCACCTTCCCCGCCTTCCTCGTGGTGGGCATCGCCCTGCTGCTGGTGTCGCAGGCGGTGTTCAACATGATGGTGGCCGTGGGACTGGCGCCCGTCACCGGACAGCCCCTGCCGCTCATCAGCAAGGGCGGAACGTCCACCCTCATCAACTGTGCCTACATAGGCATGATACTCAGCGTGAGCCGCTACACCGCCAAGCTGGACGAACAGCGGGCGCAGGAAGCCCTGGCAGCCGTCCCGGCTGCGGCCGACGGAAGCCCGCTGCCCCCCGAACCGGCCGGAAGCGACGCGCAGACCGCCGCCGAACCGACAGCCCGCCTGCTGAACAGCGACGCAGAATTTGAATGAACCCAAACGGAACCTATAAGAAGGAAAGGAGAAAAGCAATGAACAGCCAACCGCGTATCATCATCAGCGGAGGGGGGACAGGAGGACACATCTTCCCCGCCGTATCCATAGCCAACGCCATCAGGGAACTGCGCCCCCAGGCCGAAATCCTGTTTGTGGGCGCCGAGGGCCGCATGGAAATGCAGCGCGTCCCCGACGCCGGCTACAAAATCATCGGACTGCCCGTGGCCGGATTCGACCGCAAACACCTGTGGAAGAATATCGGCGTCATCATCAAGCTCGTGCGCAGCCAGTGGAAAGCACGCAAAATCATCAAGGACTTCCGCCCCCAGGTGGCCGTGGGCGTGGGCGGATATGCCAGCGGACCCACCCTGAAGACCGCCGGCATGATGGGCATCCCCACCCTGATACAGGAGCAGAACTCCTACGCAGGCGTCACCAACAAGCTGCTGGCCCAGAAGGCCCGGCGCATCTGCGTGGCCTACGACGGCATGGAGAAGTTCTTCCCCGCCGGGAAAATCATCCTCACGGGCAATCCCGTCCGGCAGAACCTGACGGACAGCACCGTCGGCCGCGAAGAAGCGGCCCGCAACTTCGGCTTCGACCCGAAGAAAAAGACCATCCTCATCCTGGGAGGCAGCCTCGGCGCACGCACCATCAACCAGACCCTGACGGCAGCCCTGCCCGCCATCCGCGCCAACGCCGGCGTGCAGTTCATCTGGCAGACGGGCAAAATCTACATCGGACAGGTGAAGGAAGCCATCACCTCCTTCACGGGCGAACCCGTGCTGACGGCCCGCACCGGCGCCCTGCCCAACCTGTACGTGACGGACTTCATCAAGAACATGGCCGCCGCCTACGCCGCCGCCGACCTGGTCATCTCGCGTGCCGGAGCCGGCTCCATCTCGGAATTCTGCCTGCTCCACAAGCCCGTGATACTGGTTCCCTCGCCCAACGTGGCCGAAGACCACCAGACCAAGAATGCCCTGGCGCTGGTGGACAAAGGGGCAGCCGTCTACGTGAAAGACGCCGAGGCGCCCGAAAAGCTGATGTCCGAAGCCCTGAAAATCGTGGCCGACGACGACAGGCTGAAAAGCCTGAGCGCGAACATCGCCCGCCTGGCCCTGCCCGACGCCGCCACCACCATCGCCCGCGAGGTGTTGAAACTCATACCGGGCGAAACGGACGGTGAAAGCCGGGAGAACTGAGCGAGAACAGGATTTATAACTGATTGAAAATTATTAGTGGTGCGATAAAAATTACATCACTGTAGTTAAACGATTAATTTTAAATCAAATATAAGCGTTCATTGATTTTTTGATTTGAAAATGATT
>NZ_CASFWU010000147.1 GCF_949298305.1 uncultured Bacteroides sp.
GTCGTTCAGCAACTCCTGAAACGCCTGTTCTATCATTTCCTTTTCAGCATTTTCCCGTTCAATCTGGCTTATATTCTCTTCCATATCCTTCTCTCCTATCAGTCACTTTCTGCAAAAATAGACAAATTTTGACACCGTGCAAACGATTTGTCGCTGAAAACACGGGGCGGGGCTGGTTGAGGCCCTTAAAAAGGACGAAAAGAACGCAGGTGGCACTCCTGGTACCGCCGGCGTTCTTCGGTGCGGAGGGTGTGCTTCCGCGTTATTTGTAGATTTTCAGCGTTTTTCCTGCCCGGATTTTGTTGTTCCTCAATCCGTTCCAGCTGCGCAGCTTGCGCACGCTCACGCCGTAGCGTTCGGCAATGCCGCCCAGGGTGTCGCCGTTTCTTATCTTATAGTAGATGGGCTTCCCGTTTCCGGCTGTGGCCTTGTTTTTGCTGCCGGTGCCGGCAATGGCTACGGTGCGACGGTTCTTGAACAGTTCGTCGCTGCGGTGGGCATAGATGGTGTCCTGGCGGTCAATGAAGGTGCTGATGGCGTTCAGCGGCAGGCGCAGGGTCTGCGGTTTGCTGTCACCCGGTATGATGTTCTTCTTGTACTGCGGGTTCAGGCTTTTGATTTCGTCCATTTCCACACCACAGAGGTCGGCTATCTGTTCAAAGTGCAGGTTGCGCGATACCTGCACGGTGTCCGTGGCCTCGGGGATGTTGGTCTCCATGGGGCAGATGTTGTGCTTGCAGTAGTAGGTCATCACGTAGTTGGCCGCAATGAAGGCCGGCACGTAGCCGCGAGTCTCGCGGGGCAGGTAGTTGTAGATTTCCCAGTAGTCGGTCTTGCCTCCCGAGCGGCGGATGGCCTTGTTGATGGTGCCCGGTCCGCAGTTGTAGGCGGCAATCACCAGGTTCCAGTCCTTGTAGATGTCATACATGTCCTTCAGGTAGCGGGCGGCGGCCCAGGTGGCTTTGATGGGGTCGCGGCGTTCGTCCACCAGGCTGTTGCTTTCCAGTCCGTAAAGTTTTCCGGTCTGAAGCATGAACTGCCAGAGGCCGGCGGCTCCAGCACGCGATACGGCCGAGGGGTTGAGCGCCGATTCGATGATGGGCAGGTACCTCAGTTCGAGCGGCAGGTTGTAGGCGTCGAGTGCCTCTTCAAAGATGGGCATGTAGAAGTTGCAGGCGCTCAGCATGAAGGCTACCTGATTGCGCAGGCGGCCTGCATACATGTCGATAAATTTGCGCACAATCTCGTTGTAGGGCATTTCCATCACGGTCGGCATGCGCGACAGGCGGTCAATGTAGACCGAGTCGCTGAACAGCGGATTTTCGGTAGAGGTGTCGCAGTCTTTTCCCAGGTCGATGTAGTTCTTGGCTTTCCAGTCGTTCAGCAGGCTGTCCAGGGGGTAGGTCATGCTGACGGGCAGGTCGATGCTTTCCTGGCGTTCGCTGCCGTTTTCGTGTATCAGTACCTCCACGCTTTCCTGTGCCTGTACGCAGGGCGCTGCCGCCAGGGTGCAGAGCAGGAGGGAGGAGCCGAGGAGTAGATGTTTCAAGTATGCGGGTCTTTGTCTCATAATGGGTTATGCTTCTATATATATAGGTACTTAAGTTTCGGATTTAATATTTCTCAGGTAGTTAAGTAGTTAAGAAGCTAAGTCGTTAAGCCGATACATCGTGAGCTGTTTGTTTTTCTATTGGCTAGGTCTCTCCCCTTCGGGGGGAGTTGGAGGGGGCCTCCTTCTAACTCCTTTAACTCCTGCAAGTTTGGCTTCGCCGATTTTCAATTCGGTAAAACCGAAACTTGAGTATAGGTATATTGATTTCTTAAGTTTCTCAAGTTTATTAATCGATTGTAGTTAAGGAGTTAAGAAGTTAAGGAGTTAAGCCAATGCCTTTGTGAAAAGGATACCGACCATACACTTGAGCTATCGGCAGTTTCGCACTTGCGAAACTTGAGTTGATTTTTTCTTTTCTCAGAACCGGAAGCTGCATTGCACGCCCACCGATCGGCCCGACTGTCCGCTGCTCCGGTTGTCGATGACTGCAGGCTCCAGGCTCATGCTCAGGTCGGGACTGATGTCGAAGTTGGACAGCTCGGCATCCACATACGCGTCCACCACCGAGAGCAGATAGACGCCGATAAAGGCAAAAATACTCAGGTCGCGGTAGCGGCGGTAGGTGTCTTTTCGCTTGCGCAGGGTTTCGGTCAGTTGCGTCTTCGACACGCGGTCCAGGTAGCCTGCCGGCAACAGGTCCAGAATGCTGCTCGACGTCCAGTTCTCGTTGACTGCGTCTCGGTAGGCGTTGGAGTAGTCCCTGTACATCTTTCCGTTCCATGTCAGGGCGTATGCGCATCCGGCAAAGCCGCCGTAGAAGATGGGCAGTTTCCAGAACTTCCGGTTGTAGATTTGTCCGCCTCCGGGGATGACCAGGGCCAGCCACGTGGCTTTCGTCGGGTTAGGCACCCATACTTTGGGAGCTACGGCTTTCTGTAGGCTGTCTGTCGGTGTCAGGGATACCTGTGGCGAAGTGGCGGAGGTCATTTCCTGCATTTTCTTTCGGTTTGCGGCTGCAATGCTGTCTGCCACGGCCACACTGTCCGGCACTTCGTGCAGCGCGGAATCGGCCCGTTGCATCAGTCCCAGACTGTCCGTCAGCAGGACGGGTGTCCGTGGCCGGGCGGTCGCAGTCGTGTCCGCCGGATGGCGGTGCCGCTTCGAGGCAGCCCGTGGCCTGTCCTGGCCATACATGGCAATCCCCGCCGTCTGCAGGAGGCAGAGCAGCAGGGCTATCCAAATCCGGTATGTCTTTTGTCTTTTTGCCATTTATTTTAGTTTCGCAAATTGATTAAGAGCCTGTGGTTAATGATGAATGATGAATGGTTTATGATAAATGGTTAATGATGAATGGTTAATGGTTAATGGTGAACAGCCGGTAAATTCTTCATTCCTCATTCTTCATTCTTCATTTTCCTCATTCTTCATTTTCCTCATTCTTCATTCTTCATTTTCTTGTTCTTCATTCTTCATTTTTTGTCTATCGGCTTTAACTCCTAAGCCCACCTTGGTGGGTTCTCTCCCCTTCGGGGGGAGTTGGAGGGGGCTTTCTTTTAACTTCTTTAACTCCTGCAAGTTTCGCACTTGCGAAACCTGGGTCATTTATCTTTCAGTGTATCAAGGATGCCGATGATACGTTCCAGTTCTTCTTCGTTGTTGAAGGGGATGCTGATTTTTCCCTTCCCTTTCTCCGAGCAGGTGAGCTGCACCTTGGTGTTGAAGAAGCCCGAGAGCTGCTGTTTCAGCAGGTTGAACTCTTCGGGCAGCTTGGCCTGTTTGGGGGCTATCTTGCGGCTGCCGCTCTTCACGGTTTCGCCTTCGCTCAGCGATTTGACGATTTCCTCCACCTTGCGCACGGAGTAGCCGTGTTCCAGTATCTCCTCAAAAATCTTCACTTGCAGCTTGGGGTCGCCCAATGTGACGAGGGCACGGGCATGCCCCATGTCTATCTGTTTGTTCTGCAGTCCTATCTGCACGGGGGCGGGCAGTTTCAGCAGGCGCAGGTAGTTGGCGATGGTGGTGCGTTTCTTGCCCACGCGCTCGCTCAGCCGCTCCTGCGTCAGGCCGTACTGCTCCAGCAGGTGCTGGTAGGCCAAGGCTATCTCCACCGAGTTCAGGTCTTCGCGCTGGATGTTCTCGATGAGGGCCATTTCCATCACGTTCTCGTCGTCGGCAGTGCGGATGTAGGCGGGTATGCTGGTCAGGCCGGCCATCTGTGAAGCCCGGAAGCGTCGTTCGCCGGCAATAATCTGGTACTCGTCGTCCGAAATCTGCCGCAGGGTGATAGGCTGTATGATGCCTATTTCCGCAATGGAGTCGGCCAGCTCCTGCAGGGCGGTCGGGTCGAACTCGCGGCGCGGCTGGTTCGGGTTGACGCTGATTTTTGACAGCTCTATTTCGTTGATGGACGATGAACCTTCGGTCTGCACTTCATCCATGGAGAGCAGTGCGTCGAGTCCGCGTCCTAAAGCGTTTCGTTTCTGTACCATTAGTTTCCTTTTGTTGGTTAGTTGTTATGGCTGATAATCTCTTTGGCCAGTGCCATGTGGTTTTTGGCTCCCGTCGAGTCTGCGTCGTACAGGATGGTGGGCAGTCCGTAGCTGGGTGCCTCGCTCAGTTTCACATTGCGCTGGATGACGGTTTTGAACACCAGTTCCTGAAAGTGGCGTTTCACCTCGTCGTATATCTGGTTGGCCTGTCTCAGGCGCGAGTCGTACATCGTCAGCAGGAATCCCTCGATTTCGAGCGACGGATTCAGCTTCGATTTGATAATCTTGATGGTGTTCAGCAACTTGCTGATGCCTTCCAGAGCAAAATACTCGGCCTGCACGGGGATGATGACCGAGTCGGCTGCTGTCAGTGCGTTGATGGTAATCAGGCCCAGTGAGGGCGAACAGTCTATCAAGATATAGTCAAACTCCTCCTTCAGCGGAGCCAGCACCTCCTTCAGAATCTTTTCGCGGTTCTTCAGGTTGAGCATTTCTATTTCGGCGCCCACCAGGTTGATGTGCGACGAAATGATTTTCAGCGTTTCAATTTCCGTGTCATGTATCGCCTCGCGCACGTCGGCGTGGTCGATAATGCATTCATAAATAGTACATTCCGCCTGCTTGATGTCTATGCCCAAGCCGGAAGATGCGTTGGCTTGCGGATCGGCGTCCACAACGAGCACTTTCTTTTCGAGTGTGGCCAGCGACGCTGCGAGGTTAATCGTAGTCGTTGTCTTGCCCACACCTCCTTTTTGGTTTGCCAAAGCAATAATTTTTCCCATATTTCCTTTCATTTTCGGCAGCGAAATAAGCGATAAATTCCGAATAGCGGCTCTTCAAACCGGGGGAGATTGCAAAAACGGTTGATAAGTCGGCTGTTTTGTTAATAACTGCCCCACGTGTTTATCGGGCAAATATACATATTTCTCCCGAATTGAAGCGGTTTTTTCCTCCTCGCTTGCAGAAGATTAAGTTTTTTAACTCCTGCAAGTTTCGCAAGTGCGAAACTTGCAGGAGTTAAAGGAGTTAAAAGGAGTTATCGCCCACCAAGGTGGGCTTAGGAGTTAAAGCCGATAGTTCAAGTGTATGGTCGGTATCCTTTTCACAAAGGTATTGGCTTAACTTCTTAACTTCTTAACTACAATCGATTAATAAACTTGCGAAACTTAAGGCCTTTAACTTCCAAGCCCGCCCTGGCGGGACCTCTCCCCCTTCGGGGGGAGTTGGAGGGGGCTTTCTTCTAACTCCTCTAACTCCTGCAAATTTCGGTAAAACCGAAAGTTGAATATATAGGTTTCGCGCGCGCGAAGCGAAC
Source organism: uncultured Bacteroides sp. (assembly GCF_949298305.1). Lineage (GTDB taxonomy): Bacteria > Bacteroidota > Bacteroidia > Bacteroidales > Bacteroidaceae > Bacteroides. Next base: position 5,357 of record NZ_CASFWU010000147.1, read on the forward strand.
AGGCTCGGGTGAAACTGTGTGAAACCACGCCCGGGCCGGCTGTGAAACTTCTGCTTTCACTCCATCTTGCTGTGTTCCAGCGGGCTGGCGGTGCGGTGAAGGCGTGAAGGCGGATGGCGCGTAATCCCGTTTATGGCGGGAGAGGGTAGGTTCACGGCTTTCCCGAAGAGGAACTTGGCCGTCGTAAGGTACTACTTGGCGGCCGTAAAGTACTACATGGCCGTCGTAAAGTGCTACATGGCGCCGGTAAACACCTGCTTTGCGGGAGCGCCCCGGAATGCGGCAGTCTTTCGTGTCCGCATCGTCTCCGGAGGATGCTTGCATCCTGTTCAGAGGACGCTTGCATCCTGTTCGGAGGACGCTTGCTTCTTGCACGGAGGATGCAAGCCTGTCCCGCGGCATGAGGGAGGGATGTAGAAACGGGGGACTGTTGTAGGGTCGTGAAAAAGTTACTTAATTTAAGTTTCGCAAGTGCTCAACTTATTAGTTGACAAGGCTTCAGTCAACAAGTCTACAAGGCCGGAATGCCCTGTTTGATAAAGTGCCGCTTGAA
>NZ_CASFWU010000148.1 GCF_949298305.1 uncultured Bacteroides sp.
ATCAGCGAAGCGGTGGAAACCATCAAGCACAATCCCGACTCGCGCCGCATCATCGTGAGCGCCTGGAACGTGGGCGACCTGGACAACATGAACCTGCCGCCCTGCCACACCTTCTTCCAGTTCTACGTGGCCAACGGACGGTTGAGCCTGCAACTCTACCAGCGCAGCGCCGACACCTTCCTGGGCGTGCCGTTCAACATTGCCTCTTATGCCCTGCTGCTGCAGATGATGGCACAGGTGACGGGACTGAAAGCCGGAGACTTCATTCACACATTGGGCGACGCACATATCTACCTGAACCATCTGGAACAGGTGAAGCTGCAACTGACGCGCGAACCGCGTCCCCTGCCGCAGATGAAAATCAACCCTGACGTGAAGAGTATCTTCGACTTCCGTTACGAAGATTTTGAACTGGTGAACTACGACCCGCACCCGCACATTGCGGGCAAGGTATCCGTCTAACCCAAGCAAAAAAGAAGAAAATGATAAGCATCATTGCCGCCGTAGACCGCCGCATGGCCATCGGCTACCAAAACAAACTGTTGTTCTGGCTGCCCAACGACCTGAAACGCTTCAAGGCCCTGACCACGGGACACACCATCATCATGGGGCGCAAGACCTTCGAGTCGCTGCCCAAAGGCGCGCTGCCCAACCGCCGCAACGTGGTACTCTCGTCGAACGCCTCAGCCTCCTGCCCCGGAGCCGAAGTGTTCACCAGCCTGGAGAAGGCTCTGGAAAGCTGTGCAGAGGAAGAGGAGGTGTACATCATCGGAGGCGCCAGCGTGTACAGACAGGCGCTCCCGCTGGCCGACCGTCTTTGCCTGACCGAGATTGACGCGGAAGCTCCGCAGGCAGACGCCTACTTTCCGCCCGTAGACCCGGCGATGTGGCAAGAAAAAAGCAGAGAAGCCCACGCTGCAGACGAGAAGCATCCCTGCCCTTATACTTTTACCGACTACATCCGCCGCTGACGAGGACTACTCCTCCTCGTCTTCTTCATCCATCAGTATGGGCATCTGCCGCTTGATGGCCTCGTGGAAGGAAATCAGCGTCTCCGTGCGCGACAGCCCCAGCGGTTGAAGCTTGTCGTGAATGATGCTCAACAAGTGATGGTTGTTGCGGGCATAGAGTTTGATGAACATGTCGTACTTGCCTGTTGTGAAATGGCACTCCACCACTTCAGGAATAGCCTCCAAGGCCCTTGTAACGGAATCGAACGAAGCCGGATCTTTCAGATAAATGCCAATATAGGCACACGTCTCATACCCTATCTTTTCAGGGTCTATGATATATTCCGAACCTTTCAATATACCCAGATTGGTCAGCTTCTGAATGCGCTGGTGGATGGCAGCACCCGATACGTTGCAGGCACGGGCCACTTCCAGAAAAGGTATACGCGCATTGTCGGCAATCAGTTTCAATATCTGTTCGTCCAGAGTGTCCAGTTGATGATGTCCCATTTCAAAAAAATATAATTAATGAACAACTTATACATTGCCGTTTTATTACACGGCATTGCGCAAAGTTAGCCATTTTTCCATAAGAAAAAATACGATTTATAACTTTTAATGAGTTGCAATGAATAAAATTGCAGAAAAAAGTCGGTCAGGCAGATACACAAGCAAGAAAAGCCGGCATAAAAATTGGGGAAAACAGCCTGTTAATACTATCTTTGTAAAAACATCTAAAACTAAGAATATGAGAAAACTGAGTTTACTATTCGCATGTGTGCTGGTTGCGGCAACTACTTGCGCACAGGGCTTTACGGACTACTTTGCAGACAAGACACTGCGGGTGGACTATCTCTTCACCGGCAACGCCGACAAACAGGAAATCTGCCTGGACGAACTTTCATCACTGCCTACCTGGGCCGGACGCAGGCACCGACTGTCCGAACTTCCCCTGCAGGGAAACGGTCAGATTGTGATGAGGGACAAAGCCAGCGGAAAGACCATCTACACCACCTCTTTCTCGTCCCTTTTCCAGGAATGGCTGGAGACTGACGAGGCGAAAACAACCACCAAAGGATTTGAAAACAGCTTTCTGCTCCCCTACCCGTTGCAGCCGGCAGAGGTGGAAGTGACGCTGCTCAATCCCAGAAGGGGAGTAAGAGCCACGCTGAAGCACACGGTCAACCCGGACGACATACTGATACACAGCAAAGGCACTTCGCACGTCACACCGCACAAATACCTGCTGCAAAGCGGTACACCCGAGAAATGCATCGACGTAGCCATTCTGGCCGAAGGTTATACCAAAGAGGAGATGGAGACTTTCTATCAGGATGCCGCCATCGCCTGCGAAAGCCTGTTCGACCACGAACCCTTCAAAAGCATGAAGAAACGGTTCAACATCGTAGCCGTAACTTCACCTTCGGAAGACAGCGGCGTCAGCGTACCCCGACTGGGAGAATGGAAACGCACCGCCTTCAGTTCGCACTTCAGCACGTTCTACTCCGACCGCTACCTGACTACCTCGCGTGTGAAATCCATACACGACGCGCTGGCAGGCATCCCCTATGAGCACATCATCATCCTGGCCAACACAGACGAGTATGGCGGAGGAGGCATCTACAATTCGTACACACTGACAACCGCCCATCACCCGCAGTTCCGTCCCGTCGTGGTACACGAATTCGGCCACAGCTTCGGCGGACTGGCAGACGAGTATTTCTATGACGACGACGTGATGACGGACACCTATCCGCTGGACGTAGAGCCGTGGGAACAGAACATCAGTACCCGCAAGAACTTTGCCGCCAAATGGGAAGACATGGTTCCACAAAGGACACCTATTCCCACCCCGACAGACCAAAGCGAGAAGTATCCGGTAGGCGTATATGAAGGAGGCGGCTACTCAGCCAAAGGCATCTATCGCCCTGCCGACGACTGCCGGATGCGTACCAACAGCTACCCCACTTTCTGCCCCGTTTGCCAACGGGCCATTCAACGAATCATCGACTTCTATACCAAATAAGAATTTTCAACATACTGCACCGGAAACGCCTTTTCGGTGCAGTTTTCCTTCAAATCCTACAACAAAATGCTCAGTCTGCTACCCATTACAACAGCCGAAACGGCATTGTATCATTACATGGAAGAACTTCTGGTCAGCTCTTTCCCTTCTGACGAATACCGCAATCTGGAAGAACTGCGAATATACACCGACCGGCAACCAAACTTCCACAACAACGCCATCTTGAACGACGGAAGCCCCATCGGGCTACTCACTTACTGGGATTTCGACGGTTTCCACTACATCGAGCATTTCGCCATCCACCCTTCACAACGGAACGGCGGATTCGGCAAGAGGGTATTGAAATACCTGTGCAGCCTGCTGCAGGCACCCATCGTGCTCGAAGTAGAAATGCCCGATAACGAAATGGCCCGTCGAAGAATAGGCTTCTACCAAAGGCAAGGATTCACACTATGGGCAAGAGACTACCTCCAGCCTCCCTACAAGTCCGGAGACAGCTGGCTGCCAATGTATCTCATGGCACATGGATCGTTGAAATGTGAGAAAGATTTCGCAAGAGTCAGAAAAGAGATATACAGAGAAGTCTATCGTGCGGTGATTGAAAAATGAAAAAAACAAAGTCCAACTTACGAAAGTCGGAACTTTGTGCAAAAAAAAAGAAGGTGCGCATTTTGACACACCTTCTTTTCTATTCTATTTCAAATCAACCGATTACTGACGCTGTTGTGCAGAATAGTTGATCTTCAATGCATAAGCTCTACGAAGAGCTTCCTTGATATCGGTCACGATACCCATCTTGGTATCCTGGTCTACCTTCAAAGAAACAGTCATCTGAGGCTGGTCTTCTTCCTTCATACTGGCACGTTCACCAATGATGTAGTCCTGAATCTCAGAAACCTCTGCATAACTATCGTTCAACTGGATACGGCTTTCATTACCTAACTTCTTACGGAATTCGGCAGTAGGCTTTCCTACATAGATGAACGTAACCAATGATTTCTTCTCCAGTTTTTCCAATTCTGTACCTTGCGGAACCTTAAACTCAACCTTTAATGTT
>NZ_CASFWU010000149.1 GCF_949298305.1 uncultured Bacteroides sp.
GTTTTTAAGTTTTTTAGTTTTTAAGTTTTTAAGTTTAGTTGACGAGGGGACGAGGCTTCAGGCAACGAGGAAGGGGGGAGTTTAGTTGACGAGGGGACGAGGCTTCAGGCTACGAGGGGTGGGCTTGTTCCCCCGTTAACTCGTCCTCTTCTCCTCTTGTCAACTCGTTAACTTGTCTCCTTGTCAACTCGTTAACTTGTCTCCTTGTCAACTCGTTAACTTGTCAACTTGTCTCCTAAATTTTACTTCTCGTTATAAATCACCTCCAGCACCGTCTGTCCCACGGCGTTGAGCGTACCTTTGTCTATCACGTCCATGTTGTCGTCCGTGGTATGCCAGAAGTCGCCGAAGCCCGTGTCGCAGTTGGGGTCGTAGTTGATGATGTCCACACAGGGAATCCCGCGCAGGTTGTAGACGTAGAGGTGGTCGTCGGTCACCTCGGTGCCGTCCTGTTTGGGGAAGAACCTTTCAAAGCCCAGACGGTGGGCCGCCTCCCAGATTTTCTTCACCTGCTTGCTGGCCGTGCGCTTGGAGAAGAGTTCCTGATAGAACGTGGCGTTCTTGCCGCCCACCATGTCCAGCAGGATGCCGTAGCGGGCGTTGTAGCCGGACACGTGGGGCACGCGTCCCCAGTATTGCGAGCCCAGGCACCAGGTGTCGGCCTTGTAAGCGCCTTTGTAGAAGGAGGGGATGCCGTAGTCTTCGGCGTCGAAGAAGATGATGTCGATGCCGATGGCGGGTGCCTGGCGTTGCAGCTGGCGGGCAACCTCCAGCAGCACGCCCACCCCGCTGGCGCCGTCGTTGGCTCCCAGAATGGGGGTCTGCTGCTGCTTGGCGTCGCTTTCCTCGTCGGCGTAGGGACGGCTGTCCCAGTGGGCGCAGAGCAGCACACGCCGGCGGCTGTCGGGGTTATAGGCACCGATGATGTTGCGCGCCTTCAGGATGGTGTTGTCGTAGGCCACGAGGTCGGCGTACTGGTTGTAGACCTTGGCACCGAACTGCTCCAGTCTGGCGGCCAGATAGTCGCCACAAGCCCGGTGGGCGGCGGTGTTGGGCACGCGGGGACCGAAGTCCACCTGTGCCTTGACGTACTGCCAGGCGCTGTCAGCGTCAAACTGCGGCACGCTGACAGCTTCTGTCTGTCCGCTTTCTTCCTTGGCGGCCTCGGCCGACTTGCGGTTGGTACTGCACGAGGCCGCCGTGGCAGCCAGGAGCAGAAGCAGGGAGATGAAAATGCTGTTCCGTTTCATATCGTTGGGTTGTTAAAGCTTAATTTCACTTCTTTGCGGCCCACTTCCAGTGTCACCGCGGCGCCGCAGACCAGCGGCAGGTTCATCGTGACGTGCCCCACGGGGAAGTTGAAGCAGACGGGATAGTCGTAGTCCTTCAGCACGTCGGCCAGAGCCGCGTAGAGTTCCTTGCCCAGCTGCTTCTTCTCTTCGTACTCGGTGAACTGCCCGATGATGAGGCCCGAAAGGCGTTCCAGCACGCCGCCCAGCTTCAGGTTGTACACCATGCGCTCGATGGCGTGGGGCCGTTCGCCCACGTCCTCGATGAAGAGCACGGTGCCCTCGGGCGGAATGTCGTAGGGCGTGCCGCGCAGCCCGTAGGCGACGGCCAGGTTGCCTCCGCGCAGCGTGCCTTCGGCCGTGCCGCGGTGGTTCAGCTTGTGTGCCTCGCAGGTGTAGCCGAAGCCGCCTCCGGCCGTGGCGGCGGCTCCGAAGAGGATGTCGCGCAGGGCCTGTGTGCAGAAGTCGTCGGCAGGCTCCACCGTGAGGTGGCGCGCCATGGGGGCGTGGAGCGAGGCGAAGCCGTTGGCCTGGAACACGTTGTGCAGGGCGGTGATGTCGCTGAAGCCCACAAGCCACTTGGGGTGCTGGCGGAAGCGGCCGAAGTCCAGCTTGTCCACCAGATGCACGGCTCCGTATCCGCCGCGGCTGCAGAAGATGACTTTGGCCTTCTCGTCGTCCATGGCCGCCTGCAGGTCTTCGAGGCGCTGCCTGATGGTGCCGGCATAGGCACCGTTGGAGCCGCCCGCATGCGGGGCCACAACCACCTCCAGCCCCCAGGACTCCAGCCGTTTGCGGGCACCCTTCAGGAAGGCTTTGTCTATCTTGCCCGAAGGGGAGATGATGACCACGCGGTCACCTTCTTGAAGGTAAGGAGGGAAAATGAGGCTGTCCATATTTCTTGATTTGTCTACTTTGCTGCAAAAGTACACAATTTCGCCACAGGGCAAACAGGGTTGGGGATAGTTTTTTATTCAAGCCCCGGTTTTACCGGAACCTGCAGGAGTCAAAGGAGCGGGAAGCTGGTATCGCCCGCCAGGCAGGCATAGGAGTTAAAGGCCGACGGGGCGCGCTGCCGGAGATTCCCATATTACGGTACTACCGGATTTAATTTCCGGCGGAGCGGAGCGAAGCGGCGGTTTCCATAACCTCCTAACTTCCGGAGGCGCCTTAAACCCGGCACTCAGTTTTCCACCGGTGGTGCACGACAAGGGCAAAGAAGCGCGGAGTCTGCCATTGCGGGCCGGGAAGCAGTCAGAGAAACGGGCGGCCAGGCCGACGCCAACCGGCGGCTCGGGACGCATGCCCGCACCCCGCCAGGACGATGCTTGCACGGTCTGCGGACGATGCTTGCACGGTCCGTGAACAATGCTTGCACGGTCTGCCGACAATGCTTGCACGGCCTAAGCGCTGATTATCAGGGGCGGGAAGTAGCCTCTGCCGTCCGCCGTCAGGAGCCCGGAAGGGGCCGCCGCACGGAAAATCTAACAAAATGATATTAAACATCTGAAATTTTACCTGCATCCATGCGTCGTTTCTCGACATTTTTTCAGATATTTGCTAAAAATCTTACGTTATGGAACCTATTCGCACATTTGACCAGCTGACCGCACATCTGAAGAATCTGAACCGCAGGAAGCGCATCGCCGTGGTTTGCGCCAACGACCCCAATACGGAATATGCCATTGCCCGCGCCCTGGAGGAGGGCATCGCGGAGTTCCTGATGATTGGCGACTCGTCCATCCTGGAGCGCTATCCCACCCTGAAGAACTATCCGCAGTATGTGAAGACGCTCCACATCGAGGACCCCGACGAGGCGGCCCGCCAGGCCGTGCGCATCGTGCGCGAGGGCGGGGCGGACATTCTGATGAAGGGCATCATCAACACCGACAACCTGCTGCGCGCCATTCTGGACAAGGAGCACGGCCTGCTGCCCAAGGGCAAGATACTGACCCACCTGGCCGTCATGCAGATACCGACGTACGACAAGCTGCTGTTCTTCTCGGACGCCGCCGTCATCCCGCGGCCCACGCTGCAACAGCGCATCGAAATGATATGGTACGCCATCCGCGCCTGCCGCCACTTCGGCATCGAGCAGCCGCGCATCGCCCTGATACACTGCACGGAGAAGGTCAGCGCCAAGTTCCCCCACTCGCTGGACTATGTGAACATCGTGGAGCTGGCCGAGGCGGGCGAGTTCGGCAACGTCATCATCGACGGCCCGCTGGACGTGAAGACCTCGTGCGAGAAGACCAGCGGCGACATCAAAGGCATCGTTTCGCCCATCAACGGCGAGGCCGACGTACTCATCTTCCCCAACATCGAGTCGGGCAACACCTTCTACAAGGCCGTCTCCCTGTTCTCGCACGCCGACATGGCGGGCCTGCTGCAAGGCCCCGTCTGCCCCGTGGTGCTGCCCTCGCGCAGCGACAGCGGGCTGTCCAAGTATTACAGCATCGCCATGGCCTGCCTGACAAGCGGGGAGCAGGCTGGGGAGTTGGAAGGAGGGGGTTAAAGGGAGGGAGTTAAAGGGAGTTAGAAGGAGTTAGAGGGAGTTAGAGGCCGATAGCTTTGTTGCGGTTAGACGGAGTTATCGTTTCGCTCAAGGAGATAAAGCCCGATAGGTTTGTTGCAGTTAGACGGAGTTATCGTTTCGCTCAAGGAGATAAAGCCCGATA
>NZ_CASFWU010000150.1 GCF_949298305.1 uncultured Bacteroides sp.
AGTGCTGCTGCCCTCCACCACCGTAGAGCGCACCATGCCCAGCTTCTCGCCCGACGGCAAGGAACTGGCCTTCATCGAAGACCGCAACCGCCTGATGGTTCTTAACCTCGACACCAAAAAGGTGCGCCAGATAACCGACGGCTCCACCTGGTACAGCACCGAAGGCGGCTTCAGCTACCGCTGGTCGCCGGACGGACGATGGTTCGCCCTCGAATTCATCGGCAACGGCCACGACCCCTACACCGACATCGGCCTGGTAAGCGCCGACGGCAAGGGCACGATATTCAACCTGACCGCCAGCGGCTACTTCAGCTCCTCGCCCCGCTGGGTGATGGACGGCAACGCCATCCTCTTCAGCACCGAACGCTACGGCATGCGCAGCCACGCCTCGTGGGGTTCGCTCGAAGACGCCATGCTGGTGTTCCTCAACCAGGACGCCTACGACAAGTACCGCCTGAGCAAGGAAGACTACGAACTCAGCAAGAAGGAAAAGGAGAACGACGACAAGGACAAGAAAAAAGAAGACAAAGACGGCGACAAGGACAAGAAAGAGGGCGACAAGAAGCCGGACGTTGAACCCATCACGGTGGAACTGGACGGCATCGAAGACCGCATCGTGCGCCTCACGCCCAACTCCTCGCGCCTGGGCGACGCCATCCTCTCGGCCGACGGCGAAAGCCTCTACTACATGTCGGCCTTCGAAGGCGGATACGACCTCTGGAAGATGGACCTGCGCAAGCACGACACCAAGCTGCTGAAGAAGATGGACGCCGGCTGGGCCTCGCTCACGCTGGACAAGAAGGGCGACAACCTCTTCATCCTGAGCGGACGCAGCATGCAGAAGATGAACACCAAGAGCGACAAGCTGGAGCCCGTCACCTACCGCGCCGAAATGCAGATGAACCTGGCCGAAGAGCGCGCCTACATGTTCGACCACGTCTACAAGCAGGAGCAGAAACGCTTCTACAACCTGAACATGCACGGCGTGGACTGGGACAAGATGTCGGCAGCCTACCGCAAGTTCCTGCCCCACATCAACAACAACTACGACTTTGCCGAGCTGCTGAGCGAGTGGCTGGGCGAACTGAACGTGTCGCACACGGGCGGACGCTACTACCCCTCGCTTGCCACCGACGCCACCGCCAGCCTGGGCCTGCTCTATAGCTGGACCGACCGCGGCGAAGGACTGCTGATAGACGAGGTGGTGGAAAAAGGCCCCTTCGACACGGCCAGGTCGCAGGTGAAGGCGGGCGACCGCATCGTGAAGATAGACGGCCAGACGCTCGACGCCAAGACCGACATCAGCCAGCTGCTGAACGGCAAGACCGGCCGCAAGACGCTCGTATCCTTCTACAGCCCCGCAACAGACCGGCGCTGGGACGAAGTGGTGAAGCCCATCAGCGGCGGCACACTGAACAGCCTGCTCTACCGCCGCTGGGTGAAGCAGCGTGCGGCCGACGTGGAACGCTGGTCGGGCGGACGCCTGGGCTACGTACACATCCAGTCCATGGACGACGGCAGTTTCCGCAACATCTATTCGGACATTCTGGGCAAGTACAACAAGTGCGAGGGCATCGTCATCGACACCCGCTTCAACGGCGGCGGACGCCTGCACGAAGACATCGAAGTGCTGTTCAGCGGACAGAAATACTTCACACAGGTGGTGCGCGGACGCGAAGCCTGCGACATGCCCAGCCGCCGCTGGAACAAGCCCAGCATCATGCTGCAATGCGAGGCCAACTACTCCAACGCCCACGGCACACCCTGGGTGTACAGCCACCGGAAGCTGGGCAAGCTGGTGGGAGCTCCCGTACCGGGCACCATGACCAGTGTGTCGTGGGAGACGCTTCAGGACCGCTCGCTGGTATTCGGCATCCCCGTCATCGGCTATCGACTGCCCGACGGCTCGTACCTGGAGAACATGCAGCTGGAACCCGACATCCGGGTGCTCAATGCCCCCGAAACCATCGTCAAGGGCGAAGACACGCAGCTGAAAGCCGCCGTGGACGAACTGCTGAAGGAAATAGGAAAATAAACCTGCCGCAAGTGTAGCGGGCTGCACGCCCGCCCACCAACGGCGAGGCCCTCAAAAAGCGAAATGGCACACAGGCCACGCTGTTTGGACAGATTCACACGGATTCTAAATCCCTTGTAAGCCGGCATGCCGGTCTGTGATTCTCTGTCCAATCAGCGTGGCCTGTGTGCCATTCGTCTGTTCAGAGCCAAAGAGGCTATCCGAAGCAGATGCCCATGCGCCGTCCCTGCACGATGAGGTCGTGGTCCTCGGTCACCAGCTTCAGCTTGCCTGCCACCTCGCTCAGCGGCGCCGAAGAGATTTCGTCGCCCTTCAGCGTCACCATGCGGCCGAACTGTCCGTTGGCTATCAGCTCCGTGGCGTGGCCTCCCATGCGGGTGGAGAGGTTGCGGTCGAAGGGCGTGGGCGAACCGCCGCGCTGGATGTAGCCCAGCACCGTCTCGCGCGTCTCGATGCCCGTCTCATACTCAATCTCCTGGGCAATGTACTCGGCGGCACGTTTGCGGCCGTCGGTCTGTATGCCCTCGGCCACCACCACAATGGAGTAAGGCTTTCCCTTCTTCAGGCGGTTCAGGATGGTCTGTCCGATGCTGTGTATGTTATAAGGCAGTTCGGGGATGAGAATGACGTCTCCTCCGCCCGCCATGCCCGAGTAGAGGGCAATCCAACCCGCCTTGTGGCCCATCACCTCGATGACCATCACGCGTTTGTGCGAGCTGGCGGTGGAGTGCAGGCGGTCTATGGCGTCGGTGGCGATGCTGACGGCCGAATCGAAGCCGAAGGAGAAGTCCGTCCCCCAGATGTCGTTGTCTATCGTCTTGGGCACGGAGACAATGTTCAGCCCCATTTCGGACAGTTTGGCCGCTGTCTTCTGCGTGCCGTTTCCGCCTATGCACACCACGCAGTCCAGGCCCAGCTCCTTCACGTTCTGCATAATCAGGGCAGGCTTGTCCACGTCCGAAATGATGCCCCCTTTCTTGAAAGGTTTCTCACGCGAGGTACCCAGCATGGTGCCGCCCAGATTGAGCAGACCGGACATTGATTTCTCTGTAAACACCTCCACGTCTTTCGTCAGCAGTCCCTGGAAGCCGCTGTGGATGCCCGTCACTTCTATGCCGTAATGATTGATGGCTGTTTTGCACACGCCGCGAATCGTCGCATTGATGCCGGGGCAGTCACCGCCCGAAGTCAAAATACCAATTCTCATAAGTCCAAACTTGTTTAGGATTGAAACCGACGACGGAACCCGGACAGCGAACCAATCGTACCACATTTACGTTGAGTTATCCATAAGCTCCGTTATCTGTCGTAAAGGTAGAAAAAAAACGGAAAAAAGATAGAGATGCCGATAAATAAGATTAATTTTGCAGCTTAAAATCAGCTTTCAATAAGAAGAATGAATATTACAAGGTTTCTGAACAGCGTATATTTCAACTCCCGTTACAAAGAAATCGACCAGCAATATGCGCAACACGCCGGCGAATTGCAGGAACGCGTGCTGCTACGTCTGCTGAAGACGGCGGCAGGCACCGAATGGGGAAAGAAATACGACTATGCCTCGATACGCACCTACGAAGAGTTCAAGAAAAGACTTCCTATACAGACTTACGAGGAAGTAAAGCCCTACGTAGAGCGCCTGCGGGCTGGGGAGCAGAACCTGCTCTGGCCCTCCGAGATCCGTTGGTTCGCCAAATCGTCGGGCACCACAAACGACAAGAGCAAATTCCTGCCTGTCAGCCGCGAGTCGCTGAAAGACACGCACTATCGTGGAGGCATCGATGCCGTCGCCCTCTACCTGCACCAGAATCCGCAAAGCCGCTTCTTCAACGGTAAAGGACTGATACTGGGCGGAAGCCATGCTCCCAACCTGAACACCAACCACAGCCTGGTGGGCGACCTCTCCCACATCCGTGTGCCAAGCAAACAGACAGCTCTGATGGAACACTTCGAGCCCAAAATGGAAGCCATCGCACGCGAAACCATTCATGCCAACGTCACCAACCTCTCCGGCGTACCCTCGTGGATGCTGGTACTCATCAAGCACATTCTGGAGAAGACGGGCAAGCAGAGCCTTGAAGAGGTGTGGCCCAATCTGGAGGTGTTCTTCCACGGCGGAGTGGCCTTCACCCCATACCGCGAACAATACAAGGAAGTCATCCGCAGCCCCCGCATGCACTATGTGGAGACTTACAACGCCTCCGAAGGCTACTTCGGCACACAGAGCGACCCGGCCGACCCGGCCATGCTGCTGATGATAGACTACGGCATCTTCTACGAATTCATCCCC
>NZ_CASFWU010000151.1 GCF_949298305.1 uncultured Bacteroides sp.
AAGTGGTTAAAGCTTTTTTGTAACAAATTGCATGGCATATTCCTTTTAATTTTGTACTTTTGTGCCCTCGAAATCATACCCTGTCTGATGCTGTACAGGGGCATGACCGAGCTAAACGATTATTTGATAATAAAATTTTAGGACGTTGAAGATTAAGAAAGTACTTGTGTCGCAGCCGAAACCGGCTTCAGAGAAATCTCCATACTACGACATAGCAGAAAAGTACGGCGTGAAAATAGATTTCCGCCCGTTTATCAAAGTGGAAAGCTTGTCTGCCAAAGAATTCAGACAGCAGAAGGTTTCAATCCTGGACCACACTGCCGTGGTGTTCACCTCACGCCATGCCATAGACCACTTCTTCCACTTGTGTACGGAACTGCGTGTGACCATACCCGAAACCATGAAATATTTTTGCGTGACGGAAGCCATTGCGCTGTACATCCAGAAATATGTACAGTACCGCAAGCGCAAGATTTTCTTTGGCAGCACGGGCAAGTTTGACGATTTGCTTCCTTCCATCGTCAAGCATAAGAACGAGAAATATTTTGTCCCGATGTCCGATGTCCATACGGACGAAATCAAGAACATGCTGGACAAGTGCAAGATACAGCACACCGAGGCCGTGATGTACCGCACGGTGAGCAACGACTTCACCGAAGGCGAATCGTTCGACTACGACATGCTGGTGTTCTTCAGTCCTGCCGGGGTTACTTCGCTGAAGAAGAACTTCCCCAACTTCGAGCAGAAGGAAATCAAGATAGGTACGTTCGGCTCCACCACCGCACAGGCCGTACGCGATGCGGGCTTGCGGCTGGATTTGGAAGCGCCCACGGTGCAGGCTCCCTCTATGACGGCTGCACTGGACTTGTTCATCAAGGAAAACAACAAAGACTGACCGTAGGGAGGGACGGCGCGTAAAGACCGTAGTCGCTCCTGCCGGTAATATGAATCATGGGCTGCGGGCCACGGGGGTGGTCTCATCTTGAATCTCCCCCGCGGTCTGCAGCCTTTTTCCGTTTTCAACCCATACCTCCCCATCATGGCAAATACGTTGCATAAGTCCGAAAGGCTGGACAAGAAGAAGGTGATTGAGAAGATGTTTGCGGGCGGTTCGCGCTCGTTCTCCGTCTTCCCCCTGCGTGTGGTGTATCTGCCCGTCGAAGGGCTGGAAGCGCCCGCCTCCATCCTGGTCAGCGTCTCCAAACGCCGCTTCAAGCGGGCCGTGAAGCGCAACCGCGTGAAGCGGCAGATACGCGAGGCCTACCGCCTGAACAAGCAGCCCCTGCTGGAGACATTGGCGCAGAAGGGCCTGCACATGGCTGTGGCCTTCATCTACCTGTCCGACGAACTGGTGGACACGGCGCTGATAGAGAACCGCGTCCGCACGGCCTTGTCCTACATAGTCGAGCGAGTCCGATGAAAAGGCTGCTTTCATACCTGCTCCTGCTCCCCATCTACTTTTACCAGAGGTGCATTTCGCCCATGCTTCCGCCTTCGTGCCGCTACACGCCCACCTGCTCGCAGTATGCCGTGGAGGCCATCCGGAAGCACGGTCCTTTCAAGGGACTCTATTTGGCAATACGGCGCATCCTGCGCTGCCATCCCTGGGGCGGCTCCGGTTACGACCCTGTGCCATGAATCTTCCGCTGGACATCCATACCCATCACCGCCCCCTGCCTGCGGGCAGCGCGGTGCTCAACTGCTTTGCCGGGGAGTTCCGTCCCGAGGCGGGCGGCTGGTACTCGGTGGGCATCCATCCGTGGCGGCTGGGGCAAAGCCCGTGGCAGGAGGAGGCCTTCCGCACTCGTTTTCAGGAGGCGGCAGCCCATCCGCAGGTGGTGGCCGTGGGCGAGGCGGGGATTGACAGGCTGGCCGACGCTCCCCTCGGCCTCCAGCTGGAAGCCCTGCGCTATCAGGCCGCCGTGGCCGAGGCCGTCCGCAAGCCCCTTGTCCTCCATCTGGTGAAGGCCGCCGCCGAACTGCTGGCACTGAAGCGGGAGTTGCGCCCCACCGTCCCCTGGGTGATACACGGCTTCCGCGGCAAGGCACAGCTGGCCGATACTTACCTGAAGCACGGTTTCTTCCTTTCGTTTGGCGAGAAGTATCAGGAAGAAGCCTTGCGGCGCGTGCCCCTTGAACGCCTGTTCATCGAGACGGACGAAAGCACGGTGCCCGTTGCCCGGCTGTACGAACGGGCCGCGGGGGTGAGGGGCCTGTCGGCCGACGAACTTCTGGAAGCCGTTTCGTGCAATGTGTGCCGTGTCTTTTTTGTGCATTAAGTTTTGTTACTTCAAAGAAAGGTCGTACTTTTGCGGCTGTAATAACTATCAATCAAATCATTAAACTATATATCATTCGATGAATTTTGTAGAAGAATTAAGATGGCGTGGCATGCTCCACACAATGATGCCGGGTACGGAAGAGTTATTGTCTAAAGAAATGGTTACGGCTTATCTGGGCATTGACCCTACGGCCGATTCTCTGCACATCGGACACTTGTGCGGTGTGATGATACTTCGTCATTTCCAGCGTTGCGGACACAAGCCGCTGGCGCTGATTGGAGGTGCGACAGGTATGATTGGCGACCCCTCGGGCAAGTCGCAGGAGCGCAATCTGCTTGACGAGGAAACGTTGCGCCACAATCAGGAGTGCATCAAGAAGCAGCTTTCCAAATTCCTGGATTTCGATTCCGATGCCCCCAACCATGCCGAACTGGTGAACAATTACGACTGGATGAAGGACTTTACGTTCCTCGACTTTGCCCGCGAGGTAGGCAAGCACATTACTGTGAACTACATGATGGCAAAAGAGTCGGTACAGAAGCGGTTGAACGGCGAGGCCCGCGACGGACTTTCGTTCACCGAATTTACCTATCAGCTGTTGCAGGGCTATGACTTCCTCCATCTCTACGAAACAAAGAACTGCAAGCTCCAGATGGGCGGAAGCGACCAGTGGGGCAACATCACCACGGGTGCCGAGCTCATCCGCCGCACCAACGGTGGCGAGGTGTACGCCTTGACCTGCCCGCTGATTACGAAAGCCGACGGCGGCAAGTTCGGCAAGACCGAAAGCGGAAACATCTGGCTCGACCCGCGCTACACGTCTCCCTACAAGTTCTATCAGTTCTGGCTCAACGTGAGCGACGAAGATGCCGAGAAATACATCAAGATATTCACCTCGATTGGCAAGGAAGAGATTGAAGCGCTGGTTGCCGAGCACAAACAGGCTCCCCACCTGCGCGTCCTCCAGAAGCGCCTGGCCAAGGAAGTGACCATCATGGTACACTCCGAGGAAGACTACAACGCGGCTGTCGAGGCATCCGCCATCCTCTTCGGCGGCGGTACGTCCGAGGCGTTGAAGAAGCTGGACGAGCAGACGCTGCTCTCCGTCTTCGAGGGCGTTCCTCAGTTCGAGGTGTCGCGCGACGCGCTGGCCGCCGGCGTCAAGGCCGTAGACCTGTTCGTGGAGAACGCGGCCGTGTTCCCCTCCAAGGGCGAGATGCGCAAGCTCGTACAGGGCGGCGGCGTTTCGCTGAACAAGGAGAAGCTCACCGCCTTCGACCAGGTAATCACCACCGCCGACCTGCTGGACGACAAGTACCTGCTGGTGCAGCGCGGCAAGAAGAACTATTACCTGATTATTGCGAAGTAAGCATACACCTTATTATATATAAAAAGAAGGTGTGTCAAAACTAAAAGTGGCTGACATCTTGTAGCTTTTTAGGCACGGATTACGCGGATAACACGGAGAAAGAAGAATAATAATCCGTGAATTTTAATTTGACACACCTTGTTTTTTTGTTATTGTGGCAAGGGAGTCCTTTGTTGCCGTGGCAAGGGAACCTTTGCCGCTGTGGCAAGGGAACCTTTGTTGCTGTGGCAAGGGAACCTTTGCCGCCGTGTGTGCCGACCAGTTCGGATATAACCGATGTCAGCAGTTCAGCTCCAGCATCTCTTCGATGTACTCGCGCGTATTGCTCAGGCGGGGAATCTTGTGCTGTCCGCCCAGCTTGCCTTTCCGGTCGAGCCAGTCGTGGAAGAGGCCTTGGCGGGCCACGATGACCTCGAGCGGCTGCAGGGCCAGGTTGTTCTGGCGTTTGGCTTCGTAGTCGGAGTTGACTTCCTTCAGCGTGTCGTCCAGGATGCGGGCGAATTTCTCCAGGCTGTCCGGCATCTGGGCAAACTCGATGAGCCACTGGTGGCGGCACTTGGCGTGCTCGTCCATGAAGACCGGTGCGGCGGAGTAGTCGGTGATGCGGGCGCCCGTCTCGGCACAGGCGCGTGCCAGGCCCTTTTCGGCGTTGTCCACGATGAGTTCCTCGCCGAAGGCGTTGATGAAGTGCTTGGTACGGCCGGTAATGACAAACTTGTAGGGGTTCCTGGAGGTGAACTTCACGGTGTCGCCTATCATGTAGCGCCAGAGCCCGGCCGAGGTGGAGATGACCATGGCATAGTTCTTGCCCGGCTCCACTTCCGTCAGGCTGCAGATGCGTGGCTGTTCCTTGCCTACGTCTTCCAGGGGGATGAATTCGTAGAAGATGCCGTAGTCTATCATCAGCAGCATGGCCGGGTCGGCCGGGTCGCTCTGTGTGCCGAAGTAGCCTTCGGAGGCGTTGTA
>NZ_CASFWU010000152.1 GCF_949298305.1 uncultured Bacteroides sp.
AATGAAAATCAGCTACTTGACCTATTTTATTCTGCTAAACTTTATTAATTAACTTATTTGTTATCAACGGATTAGCTATAAATTTAACGAAGTATTATATCAATTAAAAGCCTTTCATTTTGCAATTAAAAGGCTTTCATTTATCCATTAAAAGGCTTTTAATTTTTCGATGAAAGGCTTTTAATGGATACTAACCTGCCGCCTCAGGCGGGCAAAGGTGTCGCCTTGTCCTGCCTTCCCCGCCAGTTTGTCCTGCTCCTCCTGCCGCCTTTGCAGGGCAGCGAATGATGCAATCTGTTGATAATGTGTGATGTGGGGAAATACAACATCAGACGCGGACTACACAGGATGCCACGGAAAGATGGGAAAGGTATCCGTGCATGTCCGCGCAGTTCGCGTCCGAAAAATACAATAAGTCAACGTCTGCCTGTTTTCAGGCACGTGCCCGGGCGGCGGGAGCCGCTGCGGTGACCGTGTGGCAGGGGCTTACCAGGAGCGTCCCTTGAAGATGTTGGACTGGCTGAGGGGCACCAGGCTGCCGCTGATGGTCATGTTGTTGTTGTTGAAGTTGGGGCTGACGGTCACGGTGGCGTTGTTGCCTCCGTTGGTGAGCGAGAGGAAAATCTGGGCAGAGATGCCGATGCCCTGGATGCTGAAGTTGCAGTTGACGTTGCCCTTCTTGTCCGTGGTCATCTGCATGTCCGACACGCTGCCGTCTACGGTGACTCCGCCGATGCCGTTGGGTCCCGGATTGACGGTGTTGAAGGCTATCTGGACGGTGCCGTGTTCTCCATTGACCAGCACGAAGTTGGTGTTGGAGTTGACGAAGGCGTTCTGTCCGTTGGGGAACATCACCTGGTCGCCTTCCAGTACAAACTGGTTGGCCTTCAGTGCGGCCACGGCGTCCTCGTACGAGATTTGCTCCTGCTGTCGCTCTTCGGCCTTCAGGCGGGCGCGTTTGGCGTCGCGCTGTGCCTTGCGCTCTGCGCGGCGCTGGGCCGCACTGGTTTGGGCGTAGATGGCGGTGGTCGTTGCACCTATCAGTACCAATGCCACCATTGCAATAAACTTTTTCATACTGTCTTTTTCTTGTTTAGGTTAATATTAATATGAATATGACTGTTGCCTTCGGCAGGCGTCACCGGCAGGCGCGCCTTCTTTGGCTACAAAGTTTATTGCAACAACAACGCTCAGGCAGGATTGTTCACGGTTTTCCGTACAATCTTAAAGCCGATGGCTGCTATGAGGATGCTCATCAGGGGGCTGATAAGGTTGAAGAAACAGTAAGGCAGATAGGTCAGCGTGGGCACGCTGAGGATGGTGGCCTGCGTCATGCCGCACGTGTTCCAGGGGATGAGGGGAGAGGTGACGGTGACGGCGTCCTCGGTGGTGCGGCTCAGCAGGCGGGTCTCGTAGCCCTCCTTGCGGTAGACGCTGCCGAACATGTTGCCCGTCAGGATGATGCTGATGTACTGGTCGGCGGTGGTCAGGTTGAGGAAGAGGCCCGATGCCACGGTGGATGCCACCAGGCTGAAGGTGTTCTTCATGAAACGCACGAAGACCGACGTGATGCTGCCCAGCATGCCGCTGGCTGTCATGGCGCCGCCGAAGCACATGGCGCAGAGGATGAGCCAGACGGTGTTCATCATGCCCGCCATGCCGCGGGTAGCCACCAGCTCGGTCAGCATGGCGTTGCTTGTCTGCAGACTGGTACTGCCGTAGACGCTCATCAGGGTGCCTTTGAAGAGGCTGCCGCCGTCGGCAATTTCGCGCAGCAGGTCGGGTTGGAAGAGAAGAGCGCAGACTACGGCCAGCAGGGTGGACAGGAACAGGGTGATGACCGAGGGCACCTTGCGGGCAATGAGGATGCCGGTGACGACGGGCACCACGAGCAGCCAGGGGCTGATGGTGAACCGCTCGTTCAGCGCGGCGGCTATCTCGGCAATCTGTCCCGTGTCGCCCGTGTCGTGTGTCAGGCCCATGACGGTGAAGATAGTCAGCGTGACGACGAGGGTGGGGATGGTGGTAATCATCATGTAGCGGATGTGGGTGAAGAGGGGAGTCTCCGTCACCGATGCCGCCAGCACGGTGGTGTCCGACAGGGGAGAAATCTTGTCGCCGAAGTAGGCGCCCGAGATGATGGCGCCTGCTGTCCAGCCCTCTTCGAAGCCCTGCGCCTTGCCGATGCCCATCAGGGCGATGCCGATGGTGGCGATGGTGGTCCATGAGCTGCCCGTCATGACGGAAACCAGGATGCAGATGACGCACGTGGAGGTGAGGAAGAAGTCGGGATGGATAATCTGCATGCCGTAGTAAATCAGCGTCGGGACAATGCCGCTCACCATCCACACTCCGCTCAGGGCGCCGATGATGAGCAGGATGATGACGGCCGTGGCCACACCCGTGATGTTGTTGGTGACGGCAATCTCGAAGTCCTTCCACGGGATGCGGTAGAAGGTCATGCCGATGAATGCGCAGGCGGCGGTGGTGAGGAGCAGCGAAATCTGGCTGCCCCCGTTCAGCGCGTCGCTGCCGAAGGTGTGTATGGTGCCTGCCAGCAGGCCCACCAGCAGCACGATGGGAATCAGGGAGACCAGCGGCGAGGGAATTCTTTTCTTTGTATTCATGCAGATATATGTATTTATCGGAAATGTCGGCAAATGTATAATAAAAATGTCAGAATTCTGTCTATTTTCCCTTCGTAGGCTAAATTTATTATTAAATCTTTACGTTTGCTTGAATAATTGATAGTATCTTTGATACCCGGAAAACAAGAATCGCATCCACAGGATGGGTTTAAATGAATAAATATAAGGTTTTATGGATAAAAAGATAAAGACAACCGGCAGAAAGGTTGTCACATTTGGAGAAGTGATGCTCCGGCTGACCACGCCGGGCTTCCGCCGCTTCACGCAGGCCCATGAGTTTGTGGCCACCTATGGAGGCAGCGAGGCCAACGTGGCAGCCTCGTTGGCCGGTTTTGGCGTACCCGTGTCGTTTGTCACCCGTTTGCCTGACAATGCCGTGGGCCGTGCCTGCGAGGATTTTCTTCGTACGTATGGGATAGACACAAGCCACCTCGTCTACGGAGGTAGCCGCCTGGGGCTGTACTACCTGGAGCGTGGAGCAGCCTTTCGCAATTCTAACGTAGTCTACGACCGCGAAGGCTCCTCGTTTGCCACTCTGCGCCGTGGCATGATAGATTGGGAGGAAGTCTTTGCCGATGCCGGGTGGTTCCACTGGTCGGGCATTGCCGCCGCCCTCTCGCAGGAGGGAGCAGAGGTGTGCCGCGAGGCGCTGGAGGTGGCTGACCGTATGGGGCTGGTCATCTCGTGCGACCTGAACTACCGCAAGAAGCTGTGGAACTACGGGCGGACCGCCGCCGAGGTGATGATGCCGCTGGTACAGTACAGCGATGTGCTGTTCGGTGCCGAGCCGGAGTATCGGGAGATATTGGGCATCGCCCCCGTGGGTTTCAAGGCACAGAGTGTCGCCGATACCTCTTTCGCCGGTTCGTTGTCGGCTTTCGAGAGTTATGGGAAGCGGGTGGCCGAGTTGGTTCCCCGTTGCGGCAAGGTGTTCCTGGAACTCCGTAACTCCATCACCTCCAACCACAACCTGCTGGCTGCCGTGCTCTACTCCGACGGCAGCCTGAAGCATGCGGGCATTTACGACATCGAGCACGAGGTGGACAGGGTAGGGACGGGCGATGCCTTTGTGGGCGGCCTGATTTATGGTCTCCT
>NZ_CASFWU010000153.1 GCF_949298305.1 uncultured Bacteroides sp.
TAAACTTAATGATTCGGATAGCACTAAGTTAATAAAAATCAGCGATATGCGCAACTTTCCAAACATATTATCAATTCAAATTAATTCCGCCAATAGGTACTTATAGTAAATAATGTTACTATCCGGCACGCACCCTCCGCGTCACGAAAACCGCCGACGAAGCAGACCTCTCGCTCCATGCCTTCTGCTACACCTACGACGAAAGGGGACGATGCACGGAACTGAAAAAGCCCGGAACGGGAACCATACACTATGGATACGGCAACAACGACCTGATGCTCTTCTCGCAGGACGAAAAGCAACAAGCAGCCAACCTCATGACCTTTTACCTGTATGACAAGACGCACCGGCTGGTGGTAAAAGGGGAATGCGAGATTCCGTTAAACTTTGCAGGCGCCGAACAGGCAACCATCTGTACATATACAGGACCGGGGACGGGCATTGACGGATGCGGATATACGGCCAACTTCAACTTCCCTTCGCCCGTGTTACAGCTTGTCAACTTTTACGACGATTACAGCTTCCGTACCGGAACCGGATTCAACAACACGAATTTCCCCGCACCGGTCGGGAACTACAGCTGCGGCAGGAAAATGGGAAGCATCGTCTATGTGCCCGGACAGGACACACGCCTGTACAAGGCATATTATTACTCGATGCGGGGAAACCTGATCCGTGAAGTGAGCAGCAACCTTCGCGGAGGATATGACACGACGGAGACCACCTACAGCTTCACCGACCGGCCGTCGCACAGCACACACACGCATACGGCACAGAACGCGCCGACCCTGACCGAGGCTTACGACTACACTTACGACCATGCCGACCGGCTGACCAAAGTGGAGCATACCTTCGGAGGAGTAAAGCAGACCTTGCTGGCACATGCATACGACGAGTTGTGCCGACTGTCGCATACGGACTACCACGGAAGTTCCGCCAACCGACTGACCTACAGCTACAACCTCCGCGGCTGGCTGACGGGCATCAGCGGCAACAAGTTCTCGCAGAACCTGTATTACAACACCGGGAACGGAACGCCCTGCTACAACGGCAACATCAGCAGCATGACCTGGAAAGCCGGAAATGAGACGACGCTCCGCGGCTACAAGTTCACCTACGACGGACTGAACCGCATGCTGGATGCGGTCTATGGCGAAGGTACTTCGCTAAACACAAACGCCAACCGATTCACCGAGAAAGTGACAGGCTACGACAAGAACGGGAACATACTCGCTTTGCAACGGTACGGACAGACTTCCGCAAGCGGATATGGCTTAATTGACAACCTGACCTTCACGCTCGATGGCAACCAGCTGAACAGGGTGGATGACGCTTCCACCGCTACGGCCTACAACAACGGCTTCGAGTTCAAGGACGCCGTGAAGCAGGCCGATGAGTACGCCTACGACGCCAACGGCAATCTGACGAAAGATTTGATATAAGTTTGTGAAGCACTCGCTTGAACTTCTTGCCAATTATGCTTACTTTTACGGCCGGCTACCGCATACCCACTACGGAACTGCCCGAAGACTCAATTCATGTTCCATCCATTCAATGCTGAAGATTATGCTGAAGAAATTATTCGGTTTCAACCCCCACATCACCAGCGTCCGTACAGAAGTCCTGGCCGGCATCACCACCTTCCTGACCATGGCCTACATCCTGGCAGTCAACCCCAACATCCTGAGCGTGACAGGTATGGACAAAGGAGCCCTATTTACGACGACCGTCCTGACCTCAGCCTTCACCACCCTGCTGATGGCCTTCTATGCCAAGCTGCCTTTCGGGCTGGCACCCGGCATGGGGCTGAACGCATTCTTCGCCTATACGGTCTGCCTGACGATGGGCTACTCCTGGCAGTTTGCCCTGACGGCTGTCCTCATCGAGGGCATCATCTTCGTCCTGCTCACCGTGAGCAACCTGCGCGAAAAGATTGTCAACGCGCTCCCGCCCTCGCAGAAACTTGCCATCGGAGGCGGCATCGGCCTGTTCATCACCTTCCTGGGCTTGCAGAATGCAGGCATCGTGGCGAAGAACGAGGCCACCCTTGTCAGCCTGGGCGACATCACCTCGGGCCCGGCCCTGCTGGGTATGGCCGGCCTGCTCGTCACCTCCATCCTGCTGGTCAAGCGGGTGCGCGGCGCCCTGCTGCTGGGCATCCTGATCACCACGCTCATCGGCATCCCAATGGGACAGACCCACATGGACGGCATCATCAGCACTCCGCCCTCCATCAAGCCCATTTTCTTCCAATTCCAGTGGGAGCATATCTTCACCAAAGAAATGGTCATCGTAGTCATCACGTTCCTATTCATGGACATGTTCGACACCATCGGCACGCTGGTAGGCGTATGCACCAAGGCCAACATGCTGGACAAGGACGGCAGAATCCCGCGCCTGAAGCAAGCCTTCCTGACCGACGCCATCGGCACCACCGTAGGCTCCTGTCTGGGCACCAGCACCGTGACCACCTTCGTGGAGAGCGCGGCAGGCGTGAACGAAGGCGGCCGCAGCGGACTGACGGCCTTCGTCACGGCCGTCTGCTTCCTGCTGGCCCTGTTCCTGGCGCCCTTCTTCCTGGCCGTCCCCGGAGCCGCCACCGCCCCCGTGCTGATACTGGTGGGGCTGATGATGATGTCGCCCCTCAGGCGCTTGGACTTCACGGACTACTCCGAGTCCATACCGGCCTTCATCTGCATCGTCTTCATGCCCTTCTCCTACAGCATCTCGGACGGCATCGTGCTGGGCCTGCTGTCCTACGTGCTCATCAACCTCTGCTGCGGCAAGTACCGCAAGCTCACCGTCGGGATGTACATCCTGGCCGCCTTCTTCATGCTGAAGTTCTTCATCTGACGCCCCGGCCCCCCGCCCCGCCGGGAGAGGCTGTGAGCAAATTGACACTTTGCATTTTCTATCGCTCCAGAATGCGCTGTTTCGGCCCGCAGGCAGGGGCGGACGGATTTTTGGAAGCCGGTTTCCGCATCGGACAGACGCAGAGCGAGATAGCGAAATGTTTACAAACGAAATAGAAAAACAGAAGCCCCGCAACGGGCAAAAAACGGTGATTCCAGCCGCCGCCGGCAATGTCCGCAAGCCGCACAAGCACGGTCCGCGGGCCGTACAAGCATTGTCCGCGGGCCGCACAAGCACGACGGAAGCGGGACACAAGCACGGAGCGCGGCCCGCAGAAGCATTTTTCGGAATAAACATACAAAAATGCGTCCCCAAACGCGTATAACCATTCACATTCCTGCATATATTCCATCCGCCGTTTCCCCATTTCATCCGTTCTGAAAAAAGGGCTTGTCAGCCGGAAGCCCCCTTTTCCGACATTGTGCAAGCAAAAACGGCCGGCCCACGACACCCTGCCCGACGGCCCCGCCCACCCCCGGAAAACGTTTATTGCCCCTCAAACGTATCAGGAAACAAAGAAAAAGCGTTATCTTTGCGGGCAATTAACTGAACGATAGCTGACTCAAGTTTCGCACTTGCGAAACTTGCAGGAGTCAAAGGAGTTAAAAGGAGTTATCGGGGTGTGTCAAAACGAAGTGATGGTATCTGACTCCCCTCCTTCTGGAAGGAGGGGTGCCCAACGGGCGGGGTGGTAGGTCATGCGGCATCTTGTACCCTTCGGGTACTCCTCCTTCCTGAAGGAGGAGAGTTTCAGATACCCTTGTTTTGACACACCCTCTAAGAGTTAAAGCCGAAAGCTCAAATGTATGGCCGGCATCCTTTCACAAAGGCATTGGCTTAACTCCTTAACTTCTTAACTCCTTAACTACAACTATTAATAAACTTGCGAAATTTAAATAACTAAAAACAAGATAGACTTATGGCATTAAAAGCAGGTATCGTGGGCCTTCCCAACGTGGGAAAATCCACCCTTTTCAACTGCCTGTCCAGCGCCAAGGCGCAGGCGGCAAACTTCCCCTTCTGTACCATCGACGCCCAGATGGGCCAGGTATCCGTGCCCGACGAGCGTCTGACCCG
>NZ_CASFWU010000154.1 GCF_949298305.1 uncultured Bacteroides sp.
AACATTTCAACCCTCCAACAGAAAGAGAAGAAACAAACACGGTTTCCGTGAGAGAATGGCTACAGCCAATGGCCGCAGAGTATTGGCAGCACGTCGTGCCAAAGGTAGAAAGAAACTGACTGTATCTGACGAATACAACGGAGTGAAGGCCTGAGCCTTTTCCTTGTGAAGAGATAAGAAAGGGGATGTGTCCGCACAGCGGGGCGCGTCCCCTTTTCTCTTGCCCCGGCGCGTGAGGCAGGCACGGCTCCCCGCCCGCCTTTCACTGTCTTTTGGCAAGACAGGATGCGGCTCGGCATAGCCCAACCGGAAAACTTCGTTTTTCGTTTGTCTCCTCGCCCGCCTTTCACTATCTTTCGATAAGACAGGATGCGGCTCGGCATAGCCAAACCGGAAAACTTCGTTTTTCGTTTGTCTCTGCGCTCGCCTTTCACTGTCTTTCGATAAGACAGGATGCGGCTCGGCATAGCCAAACCGGAAAACTTCGTTTTTCGTTTGTCTCTGCGCTCGCCTTTCACTATCTTTCGATAAGACAGGATGCGGCTCGGCATAGCCAAACCAGAAAACTTCGTTTTTCGTTTGTCTCTGCGCTCGCCTTTCACTATCTTTGCCCCCAATATGTAGAAACTTTGACACGATGACAATTAAAGAATTCTTTTCTTTCCGCCAGAACAAGTACTTCTGGCTGAACTTGGCGGCCATGGTGCTGGTAGTGGCGGGAGTGATGTATGGTGTACTGGTCTGGATGGACGTGTACACGCGCCACGGCGAGGCCGTGGTAGTGCCCGACGTGAAGGGCATGAGCGCTTCCGAGGCCGGGAAAGTGCTGCGCAACCACGGCCTGGACTATGCGGTCTCCGACTCGACCTATGTGAAGAACCTGCCCGCAGGCTCCGTGCTCGATTATAGCCCCGCGGCCGGACAGAAGGTGAAGGAGGGACGCATCGTTTACCTGACCGTCAATACGCTGAACGTGCCCCTGCGCGCCGTGCCCGACGTGGCCGACAACAGCTCCGTCCGCCAGGCCGAGGCCCGTCTGCTGGCTTCGGGGTTCAAGGTGGCCGGCGTAGACACCATCAGCGGCGAGCGCGACTGGGTGTACGGACTGAAGTTCAACGGACGCGAGCTCAAGCAGGGCGAGCAGATACCCGTCGGCTCCTTCGTGCGGCTGGTGGTGGGCGACGGACGCCCGACGCCTGAGGCCGAGGCCGTCCCGGAGGATGACACGGACACCGAAACCACTACGGGCGGCACCGACGACAGCTGGTTCTGACCCTTGCTCCCAAAACTTGACAGCACTATATATAAATAAGGTATGATAGAGGATTTGTCGGCAGACATAGACAACGACGACCTGGACGACATCGAACCTGTGGACGACGGGGCGCGGCTCTACGAGCACTTCCGCGTGGTGGTGGACCGCGGGCAGGAGATGATGCGCGTGGACAAGTACCTGTTCGACCGCCTCACCAACGCCTCGCGCAACCGCATCCAGAAGGCGGCCGACGCGGGCTTCGTCATGGCCAACGGACGCCCCGTGAAGAGCAGCTACAAGGTGAAGCCGCTGGACGTCATCACCGTGATGATGGACCGCCCGCGCTACGACAACGAGGTCATCCCCGAGAACATCCCGCTCGACATCGTCTACGAGGACCGCTACCTGATGGTGGTGAACAAGCCCGCGGGCCTGGTCGTACACCCCGGCCACGGCAACTACCGCGGCACGCTGGTCAACGCCATCGCCTGGCACATGAAGGACGTCCCCGACTACGATGCCAACGACCCCCACGTGGGCCTCGTCCACCGCATCGACAAGGACACCTCCGGCCTGCTGGTCATCGCCAAGACGCCCGACGCCAAGACCCACCTGGGCAACCAGTTCTTCCACAAGACCACCAAGCGCCGCTACCGCGCGCTGGTGTGGGGCAACGTGGAGCAGGACGAGGGAACCATCACGGGCGACATAGGCCGCAACCCCAGGGACCGCATGCAGATGGCCGTCCTGCCCGACGGACAGGGCAAGCACGCCGTCACCCACTACCGCGTACTCGAACGCTTCGGCTACGTCACCCTTGTGGAGTGCATCCTCGAAACCGGACGCACCCACCAGATACGCGTGCACATGAAGCACATCGGCCACGTACTCTTCAACGACGAGCGCTACGGCGGCCACGAGATACTGAAAGGAACGCATTTTGCCAAATATAAACAATTCGTAAACAACTGCTTTGAAACTTGTCCGCGGCAGGCATTGCATGCCATGACGCTGGGGTTTGTACATCCCGTCACCGGCGAGGAAATGTACTTCACCTCGGAACTGCCCGACGACATGACCCGGCTGATAGACAAATGGAGAGGCTACATCAGTAACAGAGATTTAGAATGAAACGCACCATCGCTATCGTAGCTGGAGGAGATACCTCCGAATATCACGTTTCCCTGCGCAGTGCACAGGGCATCTATTCCTTCATCGACAAGGAGAAATACACCTTATATATTGTATGTATGCACGGCACCGACTGGCACGTGCAGCTGCCCGACGGCGGCGAGGCGCCCGTAGACCGCAACGACTTCAGCTTCGTGCTGGACGGACGGAAGGTGACCTTCGACTTCGCCTACATCACCATCCACGGCACGCCCGGCGAGGACGGACGCCTGCAAGGCTACTTCGACATGCTGCACATCCCCTATTCGTGCTGCGGCGTGCTGGCTGCCGCCCTCACCTACGACAAGTTTGCCTGCAACCAGTACCTGCACGCCTTTGGCGTACGCATCGCCGAGTCGCTGCTGCTGCGCCAGGGACAGACGGTCACCGACGACGACGTCATCGGGAAGATTGGCCTGCCCTGCTTCGTCAAGCCCAGCCTGGGCGGCTCCAGCTTCGGCGTGACCAAGGTGAAGACGCGCGAGCAGATACAGCCCGCTGTCGCCAAGGCTTTCGAGGAGGCGCAGGAAGTGGTGGTTGAGGCCTTCATGGAGGGCACGGAAATCACCTGCGGCTGCTACAAGACACGCACGAAGTCCGTCGTCTTCCCCGTCACCGAAGTGGTGACGCACAACGAGTACTTCGACTACGACGCCAAGTACAACGGACAGGTGGACGAGATTACCCCCGCCCGCATCCCCGACGAGCTGCGCGACCGTGTGCAGCAGCTCACCTCCGCCATCTACGACATCCTGGGAGCCCGTGGCATCATCCGGGTGGACTACATCATCACCGCCGGCGAGAAAATCAACCTGCTGGAGGTGAACACCACGCCCGGCATGACGCCCACCAGCTTCATCCCCCAGCAGGTAAGGGCTGCCGGGCTGGACATCAAGGACGTGATGACGGACATCATAGAAGACGCTTTCTGAAAAATGAAGAACAGGGAAATGAAGAATGAAGAATGAAGAATTTCTTCCTAACTCAAAAACTCAAAAACTTAAGAACCTGAGTTTTGGATAAGATAACACTCTCAACCTAGTGAGAATATCCACGAGTATTCCCTGCGGAGAACCTTCCGTTCTTCGCTTCCACATGTTTAT
>NZ_CASFWU010000155.1 GCF_949298305.1 uncultured Bacteroides sp.
AGAGCGATACAGACTCTCCCGGCGGTTGT
This sequence comes from uncultured Bacteroides sp., assembly GCF_949298305.1. Taxonomy (GTDB): domain Bacteria; phylum Bacteroidota; class Bacteroidia; order Bacteroidales; family Bacteroidaceae; genus Bacteroides. The sequence goes on from NZ_CASFWU010000155.1 coordinate 30, forward strand.
CAAACTGATGAAGAGTGGCTATCGGCTTCCGGCCGGGAGGCAATTCGTCAATCACCGACACGTCCAGGTCGCCATACAACGTCATGGCCAAGGTACGCGGAATGGGAGTGGCCGTCATTACCAACACATGAGGTGGCCGGACGCTTTTGCTCCACAGACGGGCTCGTTGCGCCACGCCGAAACGGTGCTGCTCGTCAATGACAGCAAAGCCTAAAGAACGGAAACGGACGGCATCTTCTATCAGTGCGTGCGTACCTACCAGAATCTGCACTTCGCCCGCCTCCAATCCGGCAAGAATCTTCTCGCGCCGCTTGCCCTTGACGGAACCTGTCAGCAACTCCACCCGTACATCCATGCCGAACAGGAAATTGCGGATGGTTTCCAGATGCTGGTTTGCCAAAATTTCGGTCGGTGCCATCAGGCAGGCCTGGTAGCCGTTGTCCAGGGCTATCAGCATACTCATCAGCGCCACCAGTGTCTTTCCGCTCCCCACATCGCCCTGAAGCAGGCGGTTCATCTGCCGGCCTGTCCCCATGTCACGACGGATTTCCTTCAGCACACGCTTTTGGGCATTGGTCAGTTCAAAAGGCAGGTTTTGATTATAGAAGGTATTGAAGATGTCGCCCACCTTCTCGAACACATATCCGCGATACTTCCGCTGCCTGTCCCTGGCATAGCGCAGGATGTTCAACTGGACATAGAAAAGTTCCTCAAACTTCAACCGGTATTGCGCCTTGCGCAGCAGGTCGGCATTGGCCGGAAAATGAATGTTGACCAGCGCTTCGGTCAGGGGCATCAAGTGGTGTTCGTGCAGTAACGCCGGAGTCAGCGTCTCGGGCAGAGGCTCCTTCAACATCTGTACCACCGTGTTCATCATCTTCTCGATGGAGTGGGAGTTGAGCATACTCCGCTTCATCTTCTCCGTCGTATTGTAATAGGGCTGCATACCCATGGAGGAGAGTTTCAGTTCGGACACCGGATCGATGTCCGGATGTGCCAGATTGATGCGCCCGTTGAACACAGTGGGCTTGCCGAACACGATGTACTCCTGATGCACCTTGTACTTGCCGATGATGTATTTGATGCCTTGGAACCAAATCAGATCCACCACCCCCGTCCCGTCCGAGAAATGGGCTATCAGCCTCCGCTGACGGCCTTCGCCTGCCGCCTCGAAGCTCAGGATTTCTCCTTTCAACTGGATATAGGGCATGTTGCCGTCCACTTCGTGAATGGAGTAGACGCGGCTGCGGTCAACGTATTTATAGGGGAAATAATACAATAAGTCGCGGAACGAATAAATGCCCAGTTCCTTGTTGAGTACCTGGGCACGCTGCGGACCGACACCGGACAAATACGTTATGTCACGAGAAGCTAAATCGAACATGAGCCCAACAAAGCCGAAGCTATCTTCAAGTCAAAAGGAGTGGTAATCTTGATGTTTTCCCGGTTGCCCGCCGTCAGGGTGACCGGCACGCCCAACGCTTCCACAACGGAGGCATCGTCTGTGAAACCGGGTGTGTAAAGTTGTTCGTAGGCCTGTTTCAGCAAGTCGGCATCGAACACCTGCGGTGTCTGCACCAGCTTGTAGTCATCGCGGGAAACCGTCACGCTGGCATCACCTTCCACATGACGGACTGTCTCCACAATATCCACCACGGGAATGACCGCCTTCTTCTCGGCAGCCAGCCGATAGCATCCGGCTATGACCTCACGCGAGACGAAAGGACGTACGCCGTCGTGTACCCCCACCAATCCGGGACCTTCGACCAATGCCAGCCCGTTCTTGACGGAATGGAAGCGGGTTTCTCCTCCGTCAGCCACCACATGGGGCACGGAAAAACGATGCTCGCCGCACAGCCCGGCCCAATAAGCCTGCTGGCTGTGCGGAAGCACCAGAATAATCTTCATCTCCGCATCGTAGGCATAAAAGGCCTCCAGGGTGCGCATCAGCACAGGCTTCCCCCCGATGGGAAGAAACTGCTTGGGCAACTCGCTACCCATGCGCAACCCCTTACCTCCCGCTACAATCAGAGCATAATTCATCACCGGTCTCAATTAACAGATTCAGCCGATGCACATGGCCTCCTTCAGTTCCTTCACCTTCTCTTCGCCGGCCAGCAGTCCTGCTACCGCCAGAGCAAACTCAATGGCGGCACCCGGTCCCTTGCCGGTAATGATGTTGCCGTCCTTCTCTACCAGCGCACCGGTATATTCAGCGCCTTCCAGGTATTGGTCGAAGCCCGGATAGCATGTAGCCTTCTTTCCCTTCAGCAGACCCAGCTTGCCCAAAATCATCGGTGCGGCACAGATGGCAGCTATCGGCTTGCCGGCAGCGGCAAACTCCAGTATCAGTCTGCGCAGGTCGGCACACTGTTCCAGTGTAGACGCACCAGGCATACCTCCCGGCAGCAAAACCAGCTCCGCATCGTAGAAATCGCAGTTTTCGATATTCTTGTCGCAAAGGACGGGAACTCCATGCGCTCCGGTCACTATCTCGCCGGAAGTCACCGTAATCATCTGCACCTTCAGCCCTGCACGCTTCAAGATATCTACCGATGCCAAGGCTTCCATTTCTTCAAAACCGTCAGCAAAAAAAACATAAACTGTACCCATAGTTCTCTCCTTCTATTTTAAGTTAAAATAATAAGTAATCGTCCCGGACTGGTTGTTCAAACCGCTCACCGCATTGAAGCGGGCCTTCTTGGCGGCATCCTCGGCAGCCTTCCGCAAGGCCGGATTCACGGTATTGGTCTGGCGGTTGATGCCCGTTGCTATGACACGGCCCGAAGGGTCCACCGTGATGTCCACCACCACTTTTCCTTCGTCCTGCACGTTATAGACCGGCCGGGGCAATCCGCCTTCTCCGATGGAGCGTCCGCCCAGATTGAATGTGCCATAGCCGCCGGTACCAGTGGTAGCGCCTGTCGGAGCATTGCCGGCCGGACTGCCCTGGACTCCCTGGCCTTCGGACGTACCTTTACTGCCCATCTGCGCCCCCTTGCCAAAGGCTCCGGCCACACGCCGGCGCGCGGCCTCTTCGGCCTCACGGCGTTCCTTCTCAGCCTTCGCCTCGGCCAGTTTGCGGGCTTCTTCCGCCTTCTCGGCTTCGGTCTTTTCAGGTTTGGCGACCTCCTTCTTCTTTTCCGTCTCCGCCTTGGGCTTGATGGTAATGGTCTCTTCGTCTTCCTGCGTAATCATTTCCTGCTCCACGGTTTCCTGCACCTGGGGCGACACTTCTTCGGGCATTACATCCACCTTCACCAGCGACGGGTCGGCCATGCCCAGCGCATCGGGCACTTCGCCCATCAGCACGGGCACGCCTTCCTCTTCCTCCTGTTCAGGCAAGGTGAAGCCCACCAGCAGCAAGAGAGCCACAAACGCCACATGCACCAGCAGCGCACCGGCCATTCCGATGTATTTCCCTTTTTTCTTCTGATCCACAGTGTTTATCTCGATTCGGGCGGGCGGGTAG
>NZ_CASFWU010000156.1 GCF_949298305.1 uncultured Bacteroides sp.
AAAAGTAAATTCAAATCCGTTCTCCCAAAAATCTCCTATAACAAATTGAATTTCAATAATTTCAAAGAACTTCTATGATTTTTTAGTGGACACTAATGACTTTGTGTATCATGTGACGAAATTGACGATACAATGGCAGACATGAATGAGGGAACAAAGCGGTTCTTGTAAAGGAACAAGAGCTTAACCTCAAAGCCGAAGAAAGAATATAGAAATCTATGAAAGCTCCGAAGCAGTTCAACAACATCACAGAACGGGTTATAGACGATTTGAGACAAACCCTGTCAGACGGCAATCAAGTCTCCATAGCCGCAGCCAGTTTCTCCATCTATGCCTATGAGGCGTTAAAGGAAGAACTGGAAAAAGTGGATTGTGTAAACTTCATTTTTACATCACCTACATTCAACACCGACAAAGCAGAAAAGCAAAAAAGAGAATTCTATATTCCTAAACTGAACAGAGAACGTAACCTGTTCGGTTCCGATTTTGAAATCAGGCTGCGCAACCAGCTGACCCAAAGAGCAATAGCCAAAGAGTGCGCAGACTGGATCCGCAGGAAGGTGAAATTCAAGACAAATATCACCCATGGTTCCATGAACTCTTTTCTTAACATCAAAAATGGAGAAGAGACATATACCTATATACCTTTCAATGAATTTACCACCACAGAACTTGGACTTGACAGAGGCAATAATATCTGCCCCATGGTGCTGGGGATGCCGGGCCATTGCTCCACAGACATGTTCCTGAAAAACTTTGCCGAACTATGGAAAGACAAAGATAAATTTCAGGACGTAACAGAGAATGTCATCGAAAACATAGAAACCGTTTACAAGGAAAATCCACCAGCCTTTATCTATTTCATCACGTTATACCACATCTTCAATGAATTTTTGGAAGACATCAGCGAAGATGTACTTCCCAATGAAGCTACAGGTTTCAAAAAAAGCGTTATCTGGAACAAGCTCTATAACTTCCAGAAAGACGCCGCATTGGCCATCATCAACAAACTGGAAAAATACAACGGATGCATCTTGGCAGACAGCGTGGGACTGGGAAAGACCTTCACCGCCCTTTCGGTCATCAAGTATTATGAAAACCGAAACAGGAATGTACTGGTACTTTGTCCCAAAAAGCTGAACGACAACTGGCAGACATTCCGTTCCAACTATAAGAACAACCAGGTATTGGCAGACCGGTTACGTTATGACATACTTTTCCATTCTGATTTGTCCAGAGATAAAGGCCAGAGCAACGGTCTTGACCTGGAACGGGTAAACTGGAGTAACTACGATTTGATTGTTATCGATGAAAGCCATAACTTCCGCAACGGTGGCCGATTTGACAATGAGGATGAAGACGATGGCTTCAAGGAAAACCGCTATGCCCGCCTGATGAACAAAGTCATCCGCAGCGGTGTCAAGACCAAAGTGCTCATGCTCTCGGCTACTCCGGTCAACAACCGTTTCAGCGATTTGAAGAATCAGCTGCAACTGGCATACGAAGGAAAGGCCGAGAATATAAACGACCTGCTCGACACCGACAAAAGCATTGATAATATCTTCAGGGAAGCCCAGACCACTTACTCCAAGTGGACCAAATTGCCGCCGGAAAGAAGAACGACCGAGAAACTGGTAGACTCCTTGAGTTATGACTTCTTCCAGCTGCTCGATGCCGTTACCATTGCCCGAAGCCGCAGCCATATCATCAAATATTATGATACCAACGACGTAGGCAAGTTCCCGACACGCCTTTCTCCCCTATCGCGCAGACCCAGACTGACAGATTTGTCCGATGCCATTTCGTTCAAGGACATTGCCGAACAGCTGAATAACCTGAACCTCTCCATCTATACGCCGTCTTTATTCATCTTTGAAAGTGCCAAAGACAATTACGACATAGATTATCAAGGTGAAGGACTGACTATAGACGGCCGCGAAAAAGGAATTCGGAAATTAATGGCTATCAATCTGTTGAAGCGTCTGGAAAGCAGTGTAAACTCTTTCCGCCTGACCCTGGTACGGATACTCGACTTCATTAAAGACTCCATCACGGCGATTGATAAGTTTGAAGAAAGCGGTGCCGCCACCATTGACATCACCGAATTTACGGAGGACTTCGACAGCGAAGACACGGAGAACGACCCGTTTGTAGGCCGCAAATCGAAAATCAATCTCCGCGACATGGACTATGTCAGCTGGAGACGTGATTTGATGGCCGACCAGGAAGCATTGGAACTGTTGCTTGTCATGCTGAAGGACATCACACCGGAACATGACTCCAAGTTACAGCAGTTGGTGGCAGACTTGAAACATAAATTTGAGAATCCCATCAACGGCACCAACAAGAAAGTATTGATATTTACCGCCTTTGCCGATACGGCAAACTACCTGTATGAACAGCTTGCGGGCAGAATCCTCAACGATTGCAGACTGCATACCGCCCTGATAACCGGCAGTACGGAAGGGAAATGCACCTTGCCCAAACTGAAATGCACATTCAACGACATATTGACGTACTTCTCCCCGCTATCAAAAGACAGGGCTGCCATTCATCCGAACGACACACGGGAGATTGACGTATTAATTGCCACAGACTGCATCAGTGAAGGACAGAACCTGCAAGACTGCGACTACCTGATTAACTACGATATCCACTGGAATCCGGTACGCATCATTCAGCGCTTCGGTCGCATCGACCGCATCGGAAGCAAGAACGAGGTTATCCAGCTGGTCAACTACTGGCCGGATATGGAACTGGACGACTATATCAAGCTGAAAGGGCGTGTAGAAAGCCGCATGAAAGCCACAGTTATCACCAGTACCGGCGATGACAACCTTTTGTCTACCGACGAGAAAGGCGATTTGGAATACCGGCGCAAGCAATTGAAGAAACTTCAGAATGAAGTTGTAGACATTGAAGACATGGATACGGGTGTCAATATCATGGACTTGGGGTTGAATGAATTCCGTTTGGACTTGTTGGCCAACCTGAAAGAACACCCGAACATGAATCTGACGCCCTTTGGAATGAGTGCTGTGGTCAGCGCATCCGAACAGGTAGAGCCCGGCGTAATATATGTACTGAAAAACAAAAACAATGGCATCAATATCGACCGTTCCAACCTGCTACACCCGTTTTATTTGGTTTATGTCTCACACACGGGCAACATCATTTGCGACCATCTTTCCCCCAAGAAACTGCTCGACAAGATGCGCTATGCCTGCAAGGATAAAACAGAACCGGATAAGACACTTTGCAACCTGAGTTTTGGATAAGAAATGTGCCTGAAAATTAGTTAGAATGCTCAATTATATGTATCTTTATAGTGTGAAAATCAAAACGATAGCATATAATTA
>NZ_CASFWU010000157.1 GCF_949298305.1 uncultured Bacteroides sp.
TGCAGTTCAGTTCGGTGTTTACTACAGGGAGACTCTTCAGATAGGCAGTCAGATAAGCACGGAACACACCGAGATTGGTCTGCCGGCGACCGTTTACCAACACTTCGTTGTCGATGCCGTTCTCCTTGTTGTATGCTTCGACTACAGCTTCGGTCTGTTCGATGTAGTCTTTCAGCAACTGAATCTTACGATACTTTTCGAGCATTTCGGGAGTACAGAAGCGTACGCTGGTCATGTCGATGTTGATGCTTCGTTTCACCCGTCGCCCGCCGCTCTCGCGCATGCCGCGCCAATTCTGGAAAGAGTCGCTCACCAGCAGGTAGGGAGGTATGGTAGTGATGGTATTATCAAAATTACGAACCTTTACTGTATTTAATGTCACCTCGATGACTATGCCGTCGGCACCGTACTTGGGCATCGTAATCCAGTCGCCCACCTTCAGCATGTCGTTGGCCGACAGTTGCACGCCGCTGACAAAGCCCATGATGCTGTCCTTGAACACCAGCATCAGGATGGCAGCCGAGGCGCCCAGTCCGGCCAGCAGCGACAGGGGCGACTTGCCCAGCAGTTCGGCCAGCACCACAATGAGCCCGATGCTCCACAGCGACACCTGCAACGTCTGAAGCAGGCCCTTCAGCGGGCGGTCGCGCATGGACTCCTTCTCACTGTATACCGTATAGGCAGCCTTGAGGAAGGCATTGATGAAGAACAGGAAGGCAATTATGACGTAGATGTAACACAGGCGGCGGATGAAGGCCAGCGTGACCGAATCGGTCTGCGCGAAGGCCACCGGCAACAACACGTAAATGACAACGGGGGCCACCGCATGACTGAGGTAGACCATTACACTGCGGTCGAAGAGGATGTCGTCCCACGTGGCCTTGGTTTTCTTCACCAACCGGGCAATGGCCCTGAGCAACACCTTGCGGCAGATGAGGTCTGCCATAAAGGCCAGCAACAGCACCAGGGCAAAGGCAATGAACTGGTCCAGCCACTCGGCCGTCGCGGGAGCCATCCCCCACCCTATCAATAATTCGTCAATACGTTTCAACAGTTCCATAAGCTAATCTTTCTACTTGTATCTATCGTCTATTAATGTTTCCGGTTTTGATGTCGCCCTATCCCTTCATTGCCAACAGCCTCCGCACGTCCTCGCGCATCCACTGGTAGAGGAAGAGCCCCTTGTAGCCGTCGTTCTTGCGCAACATCAGCTGCACGGCGGCCAGGCTGTTCTCGTAGCCGGTCAGCTCGTTGCGCAACTGCTCGTCGTGCACGGCCAGACGACGGATTTCCTTCTCTCGCTCGCGTCTCAACTGTGTACAGACAGGATTGAGCAGCTTCATCACCACACCATCCATCAGATGATGCCCCTGTATATAAAGGTAAGTCGTGTCCGGCGTCAGCCCCAGCGGTTCCAGCTCCTCGCCCAAGGCAGTCACCTGCTCCACGTCCTGCGGAAAGCGGGCGTGCAGTTCTGCCAGCTTGGCATCCACACGGCGGCTCATGTCTTCCAGACAACGGTAGGGATGCGTCAGGCTGACATCCTGCAGGCAGGTGCAGCGGTTGAACTCGTACATGGGGAAAGTCGTGTTGTCATGATGCCGATAGAACCAGATGTTCCACAGAAAGAGCGGATAGGCCACGTGCGAATAGCGGAGCATGAACTCGGGAAAGTTCAGCAGTTGGCGGTCGTTCAGCGTAGACTGCACGCAGACTTCATGCAGGCTCTCGGCATAACAGAGGTAGTTCTCGATGGCATAGGCATAGGTCTGCAACACGAAGGGATTCCCGTTGATGCGGCGCGACTGGGCGGTGGCTCCCTGCATCAGGAAGTCGTAGTCGCTGTCCACACACGCAATGAGACTGCTGCCCAGTTCGTCGGCGTTGAGCGTATTGAGCAGCACGGTCTTCTTGCCTTTGGAAAGGGAATCCTGCGAAGGCAACATCACCTGGAAGTAGCATTCGTCGGTCTCGAACTCGGAGAGCAGCGTACGCCAGAAGGCCACGTCGTCATAACTCTCCACGTAGGCCACGATGCGGCGGCGCTTCTGCCGTGGAGACAGGCGGCGCGCAGCGTCCAGATAGGCGGAAGTCAGATTGTGACGAAGAGAATGGGGCATAAAAATGAAGAAGAGCCTCACCCCCACCCCTCTCCCGAGGAGAGGGGAAAGGATGGCAGGCCATATTTACAGATTATTATAACGTCAGATTTATGATTTCACTGTCTCCCCTCTCTTTGGGAGAGGGGCCGGGGGTGAGGCTCTTGGTTATCTCGCTCACCTCCGTCACTGCATCCAGCCAGCCCTCCATGATGACGGCGGGCGAGTGGGTGCTCAGGATGAGTTGCACGTCAGGATTCAGGCGACGTATCATGCCGATGAGTTTCTGCTGCCACTCAATGTGGAGCGAAGCCTCGGGCTCGTCCATGAAAAGGACACTGTGCGTACCCTCGCGCACCAGCACCGTGAGCAGGATGACCAGCATCTGCTTCTCGCCGCTCGACAGCTTGTAGGGCGACAGGCGTTCGTCGTCCTGATAAAACACAATCTCGTTGCTCTTGCGGTCAATCCGTTTGCGCGTGTAGCCGAACAGCTCGTCTATCATGTCCTGAAACTTACGCTTGGGCACCGACAGTTGCGGGGCGCGGGCACGCATCTGTTCGTCTTCGCTGCCCAGCAGTTCAATCATGCGGTTGCCCACGTTCACCTGATAGTCCAGGTAGCGGCGTTGCAGCAGATAGAGCTGCCAGTCCAGTTCGGTCTTCACTTCGGGGTCGGCCATGCGGGCGGTAAAGTCGCCCATCACGAGCGGGCGGTCATAGCTGCGGATAACGTCGTAGGGGATGCTTGTTGCCTCAGGGCGGTCAAAGTAGACACGCACGCCCTCCACTTCGCCATTCTTCACCTCGCCCGAGGTGTGCCGCTCCAGATAGCCCACCGAGCGGTTCAGGATAGTGGTCTTCCCCACCCCGTTGATGCCCGAAAGGATATTGACGTCCGGACGCAAGTCCCACGCAATGTCGTAGCGCCGCCACAGCCCGTCAATCTCAATGCGGCGGATATAATTGGCTTGTATTTCCATATCGTTTGAACTTTAGGCAAGCAAACTTACGGAAAAACTTCGGAATAACCTTGCGAAAAG
>NZ_CASFWU010000158.1 GCF_949298305.1 uncultured Bacteroides sp.
TAAGTTTATAAACTCATCTTTTGAGAGAAATCCAAATGACTTCAATCTGAAATGAAACAACAGAGGCCATCTCAAGTTTATTTTGAGACAGCCTCTTTTCCTATACTACTCTACCCGTTCAATTTCCTGCGGCCTCTGCCGGTACAGGAGTCTTCAAACGAATGTCGGCCCAGTCTGTCCACGTAGGAGAAACCATATACTGCGGTTCCTGCATCTTGCCAATCAGCGCAGTAGCCTTTTTCACTTCGGCATTGGTTTTCTCGAACAGCTGTTTCATGGTCAGGTCACCTTTAGCGTCCTTAATGGTCTTAATCAGGAAGTAAGTATAATATCCCTGTTTCTTTTCGTGGTAAACACTGGAAGTCTGGTCACCGCTACTGGACGAGAAGCTCAACGTATGTCCCTGCGGCAAACCGGCTTTCGGAACTACACGCACACCCTTTTGTGCAATCAGAGGAGCCGCACTCTTGTATCCGCCGCTGAAGCAGGCATCGAGGAATACGTAGGCACCCTTGATGGGATAAGTGGCCAGGCGCTTGTAAAGCTCAGCCAACGAAATGCCCAGACGAATGTTCTTACCGGTAATATCCACAGGCAGCAAATAGGGTTCTTTGGTAGCCTCATCATTGTTGCCATGACCGGAGTAATAGAATATCAACTCTGCCTCGGGATCGGTACTTGCCATGTTCACCAGCCAGTCGAGCTGTTCGTGCATCATACCGGCAGTAGCGTTCGGCACCACCTTCAACTGCTTGTCGGGTACGCCAAAGGTACGCACACAATATTCACGGAATACCAAAGCATCGTTTACGGCATAAGGCACATTGATTTCAGCATTGGCACCCGTCATACTGTAATCCTCGTTACCGATAATCAGCGCATAGCGGTGGCGGTTGACCGCACCGACAGGAATGTCTTTCAACAAATCGGTCGTAAGCCCCAGAGAAACATTCTTCAAGTCGACAGCCTTACGGACAGTACCCTCAATCTTCAAGGTATTGGAAGCCGTCAGATATTCACCCACCTTCACCTTATAAGCCTCGTTCAGATAGGACGAACGCGAGTCTTCGCTCACACTGACCATCACAGCCACCGAATCACCGTCAAAACGCTTGTTTACCAGGAAGCCGTAATCCAAAGTAGCCACATCGCCCGGAGCAATACTGTCAATCGTAATCTCCGGATTGTCGGTGGTAAACACGTTGTTCGGCAACTTGAACTGCAACTTCACATTATGGGCAGTCTTGGAACCGAAGTTCTGCAGTGCCAGCGTCAGCTTGCCGTTGTCGCCCAACGAGATGGAAGAGCCCTCTGAAGCAAAGAACTGATAATCGGCCACCCGCAGGCGCGGCATGGCGTACTCCTGTGCATTGACAATCAACTCGGCAGGATCGGCATCGAAACCGTTGGCCTCGAAAGCGTAAATATTAATCTTGGCCAACGTCGTAGGCATATCCTTTTTTACCAAATAGCGGAATGTATACTGCTTGGATGTACCGGCCGGGATGTTGCCGCCGTCCAATTCACGCGGACCTTCAAAGTAGCTGTCATATCCCTGCTGCTCGGAAAGGCGAAGGCGAAGGTTGTAGGCATCTCCCTGACCCTTGTTTTCAATAGTGAACTGAAGAGCAAAGCTCTCACCGGCATCAATCACCTTGTTGTTGTTGCCATCTATAAAGCTATCCACCCGAATTACCAGCATAGCCGGCTCAACAGGTATTGGGGCAGACTCCTGTTCCTGCGCCACCCCTTCGGTCTTCTTCAAAGCCTCCTTATAGGCAAGCAGACGGGACGAGAAAGTTGAATAGGACGCGCCGTCTTCCACAATCTTCATCAGCACTTCATATTCCGGTTCCATCCCCATGTACTGGTACACACCGGCCAAGCCCTGCATATACATTTTGGAACTGGGTTCTTTTTCAAGAATCTTCAGGAACAAGTCTTTGGCATCCATCAGATAGGTGGAAGCACGTTGTCTGACCAGTGCATATTCGGTATCATTGGCAATGGTAGCCCCATTGTTCACAATCTCAGTAGCAACATTGAAGTTGGCACGCGCCAGACCCGTCAGCAACTCAAAACTGTTCGGATACAAGGCATAAAGACGCTTATAAATATCGAGCGCCTCCACATTCTTTCCCTGGCGTTCCAGAATGCGGGCCTTGATAGGCAGTACTTTGTCGTTATTGGGGTCTACTGCCAAAATGCGGTCAATGGCATCCAACAGTTTCGGCATATTATTGGTGGCAATGTGTACATTCACCAAATTATACAGGAAATCAAGAGATACCGGATATTTGGCAATGGCCTTTTCGAGGATGGCCTCCTGCTCGGCATACTTTTTCTGAGACTGATAAATCATGTTCATGTACACATAGCAGTCTTTCTCCTGCTCCTCAGTTCCTGTATTCAGATATTCCTGGAAGTACTTCAATGCCTGCGAATACTTCTGCAAATTATAGGCAGAAACAGCCGCATAATAGACAACGGAAGGATAACGATTGTCCTTGGGCAACAATTCGCTGCGGAATATCTGCAATTGGGGCATGTCGATGTAAGCAGCCGCAAAATCCAAAGCTTTGGCAGGTTGCTTTTGTTCCGAATAGTAAACGGCTCCATTCAGCAGATAAGGATAGATTGTGCGCAAACGGTTCTTGGCACCTTCCAGATATTGTCCATTGTTCGGAGCCTCCACAACCTTCAAAAACTGCTCATAGCTGTCCAACAGGTAACCGTACATGGCATCCATGTCCGTTCCCTTGTCACGTTCACTTTCAAAAAGCACAAACTGCTGGTTAGCACGTTTGGAAGCAGTAGCGGCATCTTGTGCCGCTACCTTTCCTTGTACTCCCAGCAGAAGAATGATTGTTAATATGAAAAAATTCCTCATAACATAACCTCTTCTATTATTTAAAATCCCAATGTAAAATCCTTATTTCACGGGGAAAGCATCCATAATTAAAAATTCAACATCAATCTTACGGAATTCACCTCCACGTTCCTTGGCTACTTCTACATGGAATTCATACTCGTTCTTCGTATTCTTCAAAGTAGTTACATTCTT
>NZ_CASFWU010000159.1 GCF_949298305.1 uncultured Bacteroides sp.
AATTATATGCTATCGTTTTGATTTTCACACTATAAAGATACATATAATAGAGCATTCTAACTAATTTTCAAGCATATTTCTTATCCAAAACTCAGGTTACATGCTGTGCGTTGCATGGTGACACGTCCGCTGAACCAACTGACGCCCGAAGAAGACTTCATCCTCGGGGCGATGCTGGGGTATGACCTCTGTGCCCAATGCGAACGTTATTGTGCACGCAAGAACAAACAAAGCCAATAGACGGGAAGGAATCGGCTCCTCACCCCAGCCGTTCTCCAAAATAAATTGACGAAAAGGGCAAGCATCTCTTTCATATTCCAACGGAAGTCCGTATTTTTGTTCGCAGACAACATCCGGCCTGCGGGTTTGCGGCAGGAACGGACGTGACACACATAAGGAATACTAATCTTAAAAACAGAAAAAAACGATGCTTACCCAAATTATCAACGGACGCATATTCACCCCGCAAGGCTGGCTGAATGAAGGTTCTGTCCTGATGAGAGACGGAAAAATACTGGAAGTGACTAACTGCGACCTCGCCCTGATAGGCGCCCAGATGGTGGATGCCAGGGGGATGTACATTGTGCCGGGCTTTGTCTGCATGCACGCTCACGGCGGCGGCGGACACGACTTCACCGAATGCACCGAAGAGGCATTCCGCCAGATTATCGACGCCCACCTGTGCCACGGAGCCACCAGCTTCTTCCCCACCCTTTCGTCGTCACCCTTCAGCAAGCTCTATCAGGCCGCCGAAATCTGCGAGCGGATGATGGCCGAACCGGACAGCCCTGTCCTGGGCCTGCACATCGAAGGGCCTTACCTCAACCCCAAAATGGCCGGCGAACAGTTTGCCGGACAGGTGAAAGAGATTGAGGAAAGCGAATACAAGGAACTGCTGGAGAAGAGCAACTGCATCCGTCGATGGGACGCGTCGCCCGAACTGCCCGGCGCCCTGGACTTTGCACGCTACCTGAAGTCCAAAGGCATCGTGGCCGCCATCTCGCACACCGAAGCGGAATACGACGACATCAAGGCCGCCTATGAAGCCGGCTTCACCCACGCCGCCCACTTCTACAACGCCATGCCCGGCTTCCACAAACGCCGCGAATATAAATATGAAGGAACGGTGGAAAGCGTCTACCTGACGGACGGCATGACCATCGAACTCATTGCCGACGGCATCCACCTGCCCGCCACCATCCTGCGCCTGGCCTACAAGCTGAAAGGCGTGGAGCACACCTGCCTCGTGACAGACGCCCTGTCCTACGCCGCCAGCGAGGGCAAGGAAATCAACGACCCGCGCGTCATCATCGAAGACGGCGTATGCAAGCTGGCCGACCGTTCATCGCTGGCGGGCAGCATAGCCACGACCGACGTGCTGGTGCGCACCATGGTCAAGGCCGGCATTCCTCTGGGCGACGCCCTGCGCATGGCCTCTGAAACCCCGGCCCGCATCATGGGCGTGGACGACCGCAAAGGCTCGCTCCAGAAGGACAAGGACGCCGACGTCCTGATACTGGACGACGAGCTGAACGTACGCGCCGTATGGCAGGGCGGCGCATGCAAGGTGATGAACCTGTAAACAACCGCCTTCACCGCAGACGGACAGTCTGCTGAAGGCGTACGCCTGAGCGAACCGGAACACGAACGGCGCGCATGACACCCAGGACATGCTGCCCGTTGCCCGCACAGAGGCGGCGACGGACGGCGGGCAAGCCCCAACGGATGTCGTCCGCGCCGTTAGCGTTCCATTTTATCATCGCGGAACACGGCATCGCTTCCCCACACCGGGACCGGTCCAAATACAAACAGTAGCTAAAAAAGTTAAACGAATGAACAAAACAGCACGCTACAAGTTTTTTTATGTATAAATTTGCCCCACAAATTGAAAGTTGTTCTGATTTCCGCCTGCATTCCGGCCCATCCTCCCCCTGACTATTCTGACATTCAATCCCCATCATGCCCCAACGGCCAAAGGACGGGAAAAGGAGGGAAAAGCAAAGGAAACGGAAAGAAGTCCGGACAGTTTACTCACTAATAATTTTGAAAGAATGGAAATGAAACAGATGAAAATTGCGGCACTTACGTTGAGCGGTGCAATCTTGTTGGCCAGCTGTGGCACAATGAACAATACGACTAAAGGCGGCCTCATCGGGGGCGGCTCGGGAGCGGCAGCCGGAGCCATCGTAGGAGGACTGATAGGAAAAGGAAAGGGCGCAGCCATCGGAGCGGCCGTAGGCGCGGCCGTGGGTGCCGGCGCCGGCGTGGCCATCGGCCACAACATGGACAAGAAGGCGGCCGAGGCTGCCAAGATTGAAGGCGCACAGGTGGAGAAGGTGACCGACAGCAACGGCCTGGCAGCCGTCAAGGTTTCTTTCGACGCAGGCATCCTCTTTGCCTTCAACTCTTCCACACTGAACAACACGTCGAAGGCATCGCTGCGCGAACTGGCCCAGATCCTGAAGGACGACCCCACGACAGACATCGCCATCATAGGCCACACGGACAAGGTGGGAACCTACGAGGCCAACATGAAGGTGTCCAAGGACCGTGCCTACTCCGTTGAGAACTACTTGCAGGACTGCGGCGTTTCGCCCGCACAGTTCAAGCAGGTGGAAGGCGTGGGCTACAACGAGTATGACGAAAGCCTGACTGCCGAGCAGAACCGCCGTGTAGACATCTACATGTTTGCCAGCGAACAAATGATCAAGAACGCAGAAGCAGCGCAATGACACTCAGGAGGACTTTGCGGATTGTCCGCAACGTAATATTACTCTTCTTTATAACCACTATCGG
>NZ_CASFWU010000160.1 GCF_949298305.1 uncultured Bacteroides sp.
ACAGGATGTTGAGCAGGACTGCCCAACCGATGTACTTCTTGTAAGGCGACACGAAACGCCTCATCAACTGTATGAATTCCTTCATTGCTTGTGATTAAGTGGGTTATGAGGGTGCAAAGATACAAAGAAAACCTGCTATATCAAGCACCTCGACAATTAATATTACCCGCCGCAGGCATGCCGCGACCGGGCACAGGCCACGACGCCTGCCTGGCGGAGGGTACCGTCAGGACAGGATTTTCTCATAGACGGCCATCCGCCTTTCCAGCATCTTGGCGGGGTCGTAGATGCGTGCCAGCTTCTCCTCGGCCTGCAGGGCCATGCGTTCCTGCAAGGGCACGTCGTTCAGCAACCTGACGACGGCATCGGCAAACGCCTCGGCATCGTCGGCCACCAGACACTCCACGCCCGACGTGAAGTCCAGCCCCTCGCAGCCCTTGGCCGTGGTGACCACGGGGGCGCGGGAAGCGATGGCGTCGAGTATCTTCATCCGCATGCCGCTGCCTATGCGGATGGGTACCAGGAAGACGCTCCCCCTCAGATACTCGTGAAGGTCTTCCACAAAGCCCGGCAGCTCCAGTTCCGGACAGGCCGCGCTGAGTTCCTTTATCCGCAAGCCGCGCCACTGTCCCACGACCTGCACCCTGAACGTCACTCCCCGCCGGCGCAGGCAGGGTATCACCTCCCGGCAGAACCAGTCCACGGCATCCAGGTTGGGGAAGTGGTCCTCGCTGCCCACAAACGTGAGGCGGCAGGTGGCGGGCACGAACTCCTTGGCTTCTTTCCTGTCAGGCATCCGGACGATGGCCGGCGAGGTGTGGATGCGCCCGGCAAGTCCGGTCAGGCCGGAGAGGATGTGCCGGTCGGTGTCGGTCAATGTGACGATGTGGCCGAACTGTTTCAGGGCCATGCACTCGAAGTCCTTGGACATCTCGTAGAGCATCCGTTCCTGCGGGGTGACGTCCTTGAACAAGGCCATCTCGTTCTTGTTGCGTACGAACCTGATTTCGTGATGGACAAAGACGGTCGGCACGTCACGCGGCAACAGGTATCCCAGGCCTATCAGCTCGTAGAACTCCACCTGTATGATATCGAATCCACGGCCGGCCACTTCGGCCACATAATCCATATAGGCGGGTTCGAGCGCGTCGGGCATGGACTTCCACAGGGTGGACTTCTTGCGCACCAGGTCTTGCGTCTCGCCTGCCAGCAGCTGCCTTCTCATCTTGCGGGTGAGCGAGGCCTTGGCCTTGCCCAGCCACTTGTAGTAGAACGGATGGCGCACGGCGGGCCTTGCCATCTCGCGCGTAAAGACGTAGAAGTCTACGTCGGTCCATATCTTCTTCAGCTGCTCCAGGTTTTCCTCGTTCCGGTCCGAGTCGGGATAGAGCAGCAGCGAGACCGACATCCGGTGGCGGATGTGGTCCACCATGTTAAAGAATGCCTGGTTCCCTCCGGAGTTCAGCGGATAGGGAACGTAAGGGATGATAAACAGTATCTTCTTCATTATATTAAAGGTATAGCTCAACGAAGTGTTTTACATCGGGAATCGGGGGGCGGGCCCTTCAGAGCCTGAAGTGGCGGAAGGCCACCTTCAGCGCCAGCCCGAGTGAGAAGGGGCGGAGCGCGCGGAAGAACATCCACACGTCGGCATTGGTGTATCGGCGCCCCACGGAGCACGTCAGGATGGTGTGCAGATAGGCGGCCAGCGCACGGTGGAGCTCCCTGTCGCGGCGGTGTCCGGGATAGCGGTCCGCCATCCAGTCCACAAACCGGGCGGTGGCCTTCAGCTTCTCCCGGTCAAAGCGGCTGGAGTTGCTGATGTTCTTCCCCTCCGCGTTCCTCCACGAGACGGGCCGTCCGGGCAGGGGAGACATGCCGCCGGCACAGTCGGCGAACCCTGCCCACGTAGCGTCGTCCGAGCACCAGGCCACCGGGAAATGGACAAAGCCGCCGGCCGCGTCCATCAGCTTGCGACTGAACACGTACTCGCAGGCGGCAGAGCTGATCCTGCCGGACAATTTCTCCAGCAGAAATTCGTAACCGGACAAGGCCTTGTCCGTGAGTGCGGGATTGGCTGATATCAGTCGGTCCCCGGCATCAATCACCGACAGGGGGAAACGGGCGAAGAAGAGGTCGGAAGTCCGGGCGTGCCAGGCCGCCAGAATACGCTCCACCGCGTCGGGGGGCATCAGGTCGTCGTCAGAGAAAAGCCACACCAGCGGCTCGTCCGACAGGCCGATGCAGCGCTCCCAGTGGGCCACCAGGTCGGTGCCGCCCAGGTTCTTGTCGAAACGCCGGTAGACAATGGGAATCTTTTCAGAATAGACATCCACGATGGACTGCAGGTCATCGGGGCTATGGTCGTCGCCTACATACACCTTGAAGTCACGGCACGTCTGCGCCGCCAGCGACTCCAGGGTACGCCCCAGGAACCCGGCCTTGTATGCCGGTATGATGATTGCCACGTTCTCCATTCTCATAGTTAATGTTTTAGGATGACAAAAGTAGAGAAAAAATAGATAATACGCAACTTTATGCCGCCCGTAGCGGCAGGCTTTCTCCTGACGGCCTCCGCGCGGCGCCTGCGGGCACACAAAAACAGGCCGCCTGTTTGGCCCGGCACAAAAAAAATGTATATTTGCAGACAGTTTACCAAGCAGCCAAACAATTCTGAAGACATGCCTCCCAAAGTCAGCGTCATAGTGCCCAACTACAACTACGCCCGCTACCTGAAAGCGCGCATCGACTCCATCCTGAACCAGACCTTCCAGGACTT
>NZ_CASFWU010000161.1 GCF_949298305.1 uncultured Bacteroides sp.
AAGGATGGCACGAAGTAATTGTTCTGCTTTCATACCACAAAGATACGC
The DNA here is from genome assembly GCF_949298305.1 of uncultured Bacteroides sp. GTDB lineage: Bacteria > Bacteroidota > Bacteroidia > Bacteroidales > Bacteroidaceae > Bacteroides. The sequence continues at coordinate 49 of NZ_CASFWU010000161.1, forward strand.
AATATGCTTGATACACCATGCCTACCAACCGGGAATATCCGCTGACCCCAAAAAGGTCACCTGAAGGTCACCAATAAAAGAAAAAGCACCTACAAAATCTTTGTAAGTGCTTGATTTCTAACGTGGACCAGCCAGGGCTTGAACCTGGGACCTCCAGATTATGAGTCTGTTGCTCTAACCAACTGAGCTACAAGTCCGATGTATCCTTTGGCGGGATGCGGGGACAAAAGTAGTGCTTTTGGTTGAAATATGCAAGTGTTTTTGGGTTTTTCCATAAAAACTTTGAGGGTGCAGGCTTCGTCTGTGGAGGGTGCAGGCTTCGTCTGTGGAGGGTGCAGGCTTCGTCTGTGGAGGATGCAAGCTTCGTCCGTGGAGGATGCAGGCTTCGTCCGTGGAGGATGCAGGCTTTGTCTGCGGTGGATGTAAGTGTGATGAAAGTCCTTCACGCTTTCACTGCGTGCTTTCTGGCTGGTAGTCAAAAGCTTGCGGTGAAAGTGATGGTTCTATGGTGAAGGCGCCTGTCTTGCCGGGTTTAGACGCAAGTGGCTTGTTATGAGTGGGTCCCGGTGAAATTTCACCCGAGGACCGGTAGAGGCGGGGTGAAAGGAAGGAGGGTGTGAAGGGAGGGCGCCTCGGGACGGTGCTGTGTAACGTGGGCGAAGGTTCGGGTAACGAGGTCGGATGTCTGCTGGGGGGTCAGAACTTGTAGGTACGTTTGGGATTTTTGGGGAACCAGCCTTTCTTGACGCGTTCTTCTTGCTCGAAGATTTCTTTGATGGTCCAGAAGGAGGAGAAGGCGAATACGCCCAGGAGGGAGGCTATCAGGATGTTTTCGGTGCAGAGGGAGGCGGCTGCTGCGCCGATGCCCAGCAGGAGGAAAATCCACCAGCAGCGGGTGCCCCAATAGTATTCTGCCTTGACGACGACGGGGTGGAAGAGGCCGATGATGAGGAAGGTGCTGATGCCGATGACGAGGCCTGAAAGGTGGTATTCGTTTAGGAAGTCCATGGGTTTGTTTTTGGGATAGTGGGTGGTGATGGATGCAGGGCGACAGCGGACTGGCGGTGAGTGGCCGTTGGGGTGTGGCGGCACCTTCTTGTCCGTTGTTGCCCTGCTGGAATATGGTTCTGCCTTTATTTCTCGGGGCAGATGGGTATTTCTTTCTTGATGCTCTGTTCGAGCGAAATCAGGGTTTCGGTGGCTGTCACACCCGGTATTTCCTGCATTTTGTGGTTCAGCAGGTCCATCAGGTGTTCGTTGTCACGTGCGTAGACTTTGGTCAGCATGGTGTAGGGTCCTGTGGTGAAGTGGCATTCCACTACTTCGGGGATTTTTTCCAGCTGTGCGACTACGGTTTTGTACATGGATCCTTTTTCGAGCTTGATCCCGACGTAGGTGCAGGTGCGGTAGCCGAGCGACTTGGGGTTGACGTGGTAGCCGGAGCCTATGATGACGCCGAGGTCTATCAGGCGTTGTACGCGCTGATGGATGGCTGCACGTGACACTCCGCATTCGGAGGCAACATCTTTGAATGGGATGCGGGCATTCTGTGAGATGATTTCCAGAATCTGCCGGTCAAGGTTGTCTATCTTTTCCATAATAATAAATGAGTAAAGTTCATGTTGTTGTCAAATAGTAAGCAAATATAGAGCTTTATTTTAATTTTTCTACAATAATGAAAGAAAATTTGTGGGAAAGGATAAAAAAAGAGCGGATAAGCCGATGCTGCGTTGCATCTGTCTTATCCGCTCTGAATAACGTTCTGTCAGTCTATGGCCGGATTGGCATTACTTCTTGTTTTCTTTTTCGATGCCTACCAGTTCCACTTCAAAGATCAGTGTGGAGTAGGGCTTGATTTGACCGCCGGTCTCTCTGGCTCCGTATGCCAGGTCGTAGGGGATGTAGAGTTCCCACTTGGAGCCTACGGGCATCATGGTGAGGGCTTCTGTCCAGCCTTTGATGACCTGGTTGGCGCGGAATACGGCGGGTTTGCTCTTGCCGTCCTTGTCTTTGCGCTTGTAGGAGCTGTCGAATTCGGTGCCGTCAATCAGGGTGCCTTTGTAGTTTACTTGTACTCTGCTGGAGTCGGCGGGAATGGCGCCTGTGCCTTTGGTGATGATTTTGTATTGCAGGCCGCTTTCGGTGGTTACCACGCCTTCCTTAGTCTTGTTCTCGGCCAGGAACTTTTCGCCGGCTGCCTTGTTGTCGGCGTATTTCTTTTCGATGGCTTTGGCTCTGACGGCTTCCATCTGTGTGCGCTTGTATTCTTGTGCCTGAAGCATATCCATGGCTCCGCCCTTGCCTACTACGCCGGCTACGAAACCTGCCAGCAGGTTTTCACGGTTGAGGGTCTGTGTGGAGTCGCCGGCAAAAATCTGGCGGTTGAATCCTTCTACCCACTGTTTGCTTACCATTTGGCCAATCTGCATACCGGCCATGTAGGCTACGTCTTCCTTGCTGGTCTTGGTGGCGCCTTCGTTGAATCCCTTCAGGAAGGTGGCCATCTGTGTGGAGCGGACATACCGATGGCGTAGGACAATGAGTCGATGTCTGTCTTCAGATTTCCTTTCGGACTTTGTGCGGTGCAGGATGCCAGTCCGGCAGCTGCTGCAAGTGCCATGATGAATGTTACTTTTTTCATTTTGCTTTTTGTTTTTTTATTGTTTGGATAAGATTTTCAGCAGTTCAACTTCGAATACCAGTGTGCTGTGCGGGGGTATCATTTCGCCGGCTCCCTGTGCTCCGTAGGCCAGGTCGCTGGGGATGTAGAGTTTCCACTTGGCGCCTTCGGGCATCAGCTGCAGGGCTTCCACCCATCCGGGGATGACCTGGTTGACGCCGAACGTGGCGGGTTGTCCGCGCTTGATGGAGCTGTCGAACAGGGTTCCGTCTATCAGCGTACCCTCATAATGGCATTGCACCTGGTCGGTGATTTTGGCGTAGGTGCCGGTCTTGCCTTCGTTGATTACTTCGTATTGCAGGCCGCTGGGCAGTGTGACCACGCCGGGGCGTTTGCCGTTCTCTTCGAGGAACTTCTTTCCGGCTTCGATGTTGCCGGCGTTGATTTTCTGTTCCAGTTCTTCGAAATACTTGTTCACGATGTCGCGTGCCTCGGTATGTGTGATTTCGGTGGGTTTTCCTTCCAGCACGTCCTTGATGGCGCGTGCAAAATCGTCCACTTCGATGCCTCTGGCTCCCATGCCCAAAAGGTTCTGGCCTATACCCAGGCCGATTGCATAACTGAATTTGTCCATAGTTGTTTTTGAATGAGTGGCAAAAGTACGCCTTTTATTTGGATGATAGTTCGTTGCGGCATTTAAAATTTCTTATTTTATACCGTAATGTTGTGGTTTCTTTGCGGAGTGGCATCGGTTGTCTGGCCGTTGTGTTTGATTTCTTTCAGGTGCCTGCCGGCGTAGTCGCACACTTCAAAGCGGATGTCTTCGTGTTCCAGGTCGATGCAGAGGTAGGTTGCGGTGTTCTTGAAGGCCTTGGAGTAGAAGATGACCCTTTTCTGCGTGCTGCTCGAGTTGATGCGCGACAGGCGTGTGTGCAGGCACCACCCGTTCATCAGGGCTATCTGGGTGGCGTGTTCGATGAGGTAGGCTTGTTTCTCTTCTGTTGTGGTGGAGTGCCGGCTGTCTTCGTGCCCTATCCGTGCCAGGTATCTGGTTACCATTTCCTGATTCCAGAGCGGCTCTTTTTCGGCATTTTTCCGTTTACATTCCTTGAACGAAGTGAGGCAGACGGCCGTTTGTCCGTTTTCTGCCCGATACAGATTTTTCACCGTGGCCTTTTGTGCCTTTTTGCCGGTTCCTCCGCGCAGGAAGCCTTCGATGGTGTCCCGTTTGTCGGTTTCCCGGAAGGTGAAACTCACCACGGGGCGGTCGTCCGTGCAGGCTTTGCCCAGTGCGGCGGAAGGGTTGTGGAAGTCTGCTTCTTCGCTGAACACGGTGCAGTCATCCAGTTCGTCGGGGCGGGCTTCGCGCAGGGTACTGTCCATCAGGGTGATGATTTCCATCCGCTGGTCGTCGTTCAGTTCCTCCATTCTGAGGTAGCAGTCTTTCCAAGCCACTCCGCCTACGGGCAGGCTTTTGTAGCCTTGCGGACAGACAATCTTGTCCACGCCGTATTCTTTCAGCCGGTCGGCAAGGATGCCAAAACAGCTTATAGCTTCCCAGTGTTCGCACAGTTTTCCGTTGCACTGGTACGATTGGTCGTTGAGCAGGAGTTCCATGGCGGTAGTGGCTGAAGAAGGAGGTTAAGGTTGGTTGATTTGGCGCAAGGCCAGTTCCCATTCGTCGAAGAATCCTTGCGGCCAGTGGTCCAGGGTGCCGTCTTCTTCGAGCACGATGCGTTCGTTCAGATGGAGTTCGGGATGGTCCTTGTCCTGGTAGATGTAGTGTATTTCCACCTTGCCGGCATCTGTCCGGCCTTTGCCTTCCATTCCAGCTTTGGCCATGACCCGCACGCCGTTCAGCAGGTGGTCGCTGTGGGTTTCGACTATAATCTGTATGCCGTGTTCGGCGGCCAGTGCCAGCAGTTGTCCTGTGCGGAACTGTGCCGACGGATGCAGGTGGGCTTCCGGGTTTTCGATGATGAGCAGCGAGTCTGCCGGTGCCGTGAGCACGGCCAGTATGATGGGGAGTATGTACGAGTTTCCGAAGGCCACGTTCAGGGGCGAGAAGGCTATTTCGTTGCCTTGTACGTTTTTCGAGTAGCTCAGGGTGACGCGGTCGGCGGTCTCTTGTGCGGCGGCCAGGCTGACGTCGCTGCCCATGATGTAGCTCAGCCAGGCCGACACGTTGGCAAAGACGGAGTGGTTCTTCTCCAGCAGGCAGAGGGCCGGTACGGGTACCTGTTCGTTGCTGCTCATGGCTTCGTAGAAGCGGAAGGCGGTGTTGCTGCCGTGCTTGTCGCCCAGGCGGCTGTCGGTGTTGCTGGCATTAAGCTGGGGGCAAAGAGCGGCCACGCTGTCAGTACGTGGTCAATGTTGTCCGAAGGGATGCAGGCTATTTCCGTATCGTCCGTCACGGCGTCCTTCAGGGTGAAGCTGGCTTCTTCCGGCTGGTCATTGGTCAGTCTGATCAGAACGTCGGCATCCTCGCTCAAGGCATAGCGCATGGCGTTTCCGTTGGTCAGGTCGGCCAGGTCGCCGTCGGCCTTTACGTGGGTGTGCAGGTCGGTCCGCTTGTCGTCGTTGCTTTGCCGCAGGAGCAGCAGGGCCTGGACGATGCTCGATTTGCCGGCGCCGTTCACTCCCGTTATCAGTGTCAGCCCGCCCAGCGGCAGAGACAGTTCGTCAAAGCATTTGAAGTTCTTTAGGTATAGGTGTTTCAGCATTATTTCGTTTCCAGTTGTTGTTTCAGATAAAGGTACCGTTTCAGATAGTTTTCCAGCAGTTGTCCCGTGTAGGGAGGGGTGACAGGT
>NZ_CASFWU010000162.1 GCF_949298305.1 uncultured Bacteroides sp.
TTTCTATCAAAGTAAAAAAGCGTTTATTCTCCCCTCTCCTTGAGAGAGGGGGAAAAGGAAAGAGAGGGAAAGGGAAAAGTGATTCATATTTCTATCAAAATAAAGAAGCACTTACTTCCCCCTCTCCTTGGGAGAGGGGCCAGGGGTGAGGCCGACAAGCCTCTCTATCAGCTCCTCATCCGCCAGATAGGGCATCGTGATGTGATAGCCGTCTTCATGGGTGCGGTTGAAGGTCTCGCTGGTCTCCATGGCGTGCGGATTGCGGGCCCACGAACGGCGGGCTACACCGCCCATTACGTCCCACAGCATGGCCGAGCGCAGAATCCGGTCCACCCGCTCGCTGCCGTCGCACACCATGCCGAAACCACCGTTGATGGCTTTGCCGATGCCTACGCCACCGCCGTTGTGCAGGGCTACGAGGCTCATGCCGCGGGCACAGTTGCCGGCAAAGCACTGTACGGCCATGTCGGCCATGACGTTACTGCCGTCCTTGATGTTGGCTGTCTCACGGAAGGGCGAATCGGTGCCGCTGACGTCGTGGTGGTCGCGCCCCAGCATGATGGGACCTACCTCGCCACGGCGCACCATCTCGTTGAACCGCAGCGCTATCTTCATGCGTCCCTCTGCATCCTGGTAGAGGATACGGGCCTGGGTGCCCACTACGAGGTTGTTCTTCTCGGCATCGCGAATCCAGTTATAGTTGTCCCTATCCTGTCCGCGGCGGGTGGGGTCGATGCACTCCATGGCGGCACGGTCGGTCTTCACGAGGTCCTCGTGCTTGCCGCTCAGACATACCCAGCGGAAGGGACCGTAACCGTAATCGAACAGTTCGGGGCCCATGATGTCCTCCACGTAACTGGGGAAGATGAAGCCGTTCTTGTCGTCTCCGCCGCGGGCTATCTCGGTGACGCCTGCGTCGTAGACGGCCTTCATGAACGAGTTGCCGTAGTCGAAGAAATACGTGCCGCGGTCCACCAACGTTCGGATAACCTCGAAGTGCCGCTTCAGCGAGTCGTCCACCAGGCGGCGGAATGCGGCCGGATCTTTATGAAGTAACTCGGTGCGTTCGGCAAAGGTGATGCCTGCGGGACAGTAGCCGCCGTCGTAAGCGGCATGGCAAGAGGTCTGGTCGGACAGGAGGTCGATGCGGATGTTGTGACTGGCGGCATACTCCAGCAGGTCCACCACGTTGCCGTGGTAGGCGATGGAGACGGGTTGCTTCTGCCGCATGGCCTCATCGGCCAAGGCAAATGCTTCGGGGAGGGAAGAAGTGACATGCCCTACCCAACCCTGTCGGTGGCGCGTCTCAATGCGCGAAGCGTCCACCTCGGCTATGATGGCGGCGGCTCCGGCCATTTCGGCGGCCTTGGGCTGTGCGCCGCTCATGCCTCCCAGTCCCGAAGACACGAAGAGGCGGCCCGCCAGGTTGCCGTCCTGCGGGATGCCCAGCTTCAGGCGTCCGGCATTGAGCAGGGTGTTGAACGTGCCGTGTACGATGCCCTGCGGCCCGATGTACATCCAGCCGCCGGCCGTCATCTGACCGTAGTTGGCCACGCCCATCTGCATGGCGGTGTGCCAGTCTTTCGGGTTGTCGTAGAGGCCCACCATCAGGGCGTTGGTGATGATGACGCGGGGCGCGTCGGGCTTCGATTTGAACAGCCCCAGCGGATGGCCGCTCTCGATGACGAGCGTCTGGTCCTGCGTCAGCACCTCCAGGTATTGCTTGATGAGCCGGTACTGCATCCAGTTCTGGCACACCTGGCCCGTCTCGCCGTAGGTAACCAGTTCGTAAGGATAGAGGGCGATGTCGAAACAAAGGTTGTTGTCGATCATCACCTGAAAGGCTTTCCCCTCGATGCAGCGGCCCTTGTATTCGTCAATCGGCTTGGCCTTCAGGTCGCCCTGAGGGCGATAGCGGTAGCCGTAGATGCGTCCGCGGGTACGAAGCTCTTCCAGGAACTCGGGAGCCAGGGTTTCATGCAGTTCTTGAGGGATATAGCGCAGCGCATTCTTCAATGCCGTGGCCGTCTGCGCGGGAGTAAGTGTATAGCCACGGTCCGGCGCCCGCCGGATGCCCTCCACGAAGTCGGGATAGGGAGGCAATGTCTTGCTCAGGGTTATTTCCATGATATGATAGGTTAAGGATTTACAAAGTGTCAGTCCATTACAACTGATTCGTGTTGCAATATAGCAATTAATCCGGAAATACCCAATGAAAGAGGGTGAATATTTATCAAAAGGAAAGGAGAGAAGTCAAAAGCAGATAAAAACCAACCTGCAAGTATGATTCAGGCACGGATACACGACAGAACGGAGAGCTACACTCCGCACTTGTTCGTGCTATCCGTGCCTGAACACATTATCGGTACAATTACTTCCGCGTACACTCCGACTCGTCCATGTA
>NZ_CASFWU010000163.1 GCF_949298305.1 uncultured Bacteroides sp.
GGCTGTTTCCTCAAATAGTATTTCCTTTGCATATCGAAAAACGATAAATGATTATCGAGAAACGAAATTGGGAACCGAATTAACTCAAGTTTCGCAAGTGCCAAACTTGCAGGAGTTAAAGGAGTTAAAAGGAAGCCCCCTCCAACTCCCCCCGAAGGGGAGAGACCCCTACCCAGGTGGGCTTAGGAGTTAAAGCCGATAGTTCAAGTGTATGGCCGGCATATCTTCACAAAGGTATTGGCTTAACTACTTAACTTCTTAACTTCTTAACTACAACCGATTAATAAACTTGCGAAACTTAAGGAATTAACAACAACTTTAAAACAGAAAAGAATATGAAAACTTTGGTAATGACAGTGATGATGGCAGTAACGGGATTGATTAACGTAACGGGTGCAAACGACGGACCGGACTTTGCGTACAATACGAAGGTGGAGAACGGACAGATGACGGCGCAAACCGTCTATAAGGTGGAGGACGGCAAGTACCTGAAGCAACACCTGATGTACGGCTTCGACTACGACGCCGAGAACCGCCTCATCCGCAAGGAAGTGTTCAAGTGGGACGTCATCCGTCAGGTCTATGAGCGCAGCTATTGCCTGAACTACACCTATGAGGCCGGCGGGACGGAAATGGAGCTGGCCCTCTGGAACGCGAAGGAAGCCGGCTACACGGACGTGAAGCAGAAGGTGGTCTACCTGCAGGACGGCATGGGCATCACCTATCTGGCCTACGAATGGGACAGCCGCGACCGGAACTGGAACCTGCTGGCGGAACACCCCTTGCAGAACGGGGACAATGCTAGCCTGCTGGCCGGGAAGTAAAAACGCCCGCTTTTCTTTGCCCCGACACTCAACTTGACGTATCTTTGTAAAATATAAAAAAAGACAACGATGAAAACAGCTATCAAACTGGTCTTGATTTACTTCCTGATGCAGATATTGGGCACGCTGACTGCCGGCCCGATAGCGGTGTTGTACGTTTACTTCACAACCGGAAGTTTGGATCCCGAAGCGGCCCGACGCCTGATGATGGCGCCTGCCCTGTTGTTGGGAATGGTTTATATGACATGGTATCTTTGGAAAAAGAATTATCTGGCCGACGACGGACGGATGTATTCGCTGACTACCCCCTCTTGCCTGACATGGAGCGTGGTGGCAGGCGTGACGAGCATCTTCCTGACGAACGAAGCGGTGTCGCGGCTGACGTTCCTGCCCGACCTGATGAAGCAGACGTTCGACACGTTGCAGTCCGGCTGGCTGGGCATCCTTTGCGTCGCCGTGCTGGGGCCCGTGCTGGAAGAACTTCTTTTCCGCGGTGCCATTACGAAGGTACTGTTGCAGAAGTACACACCGGCCAAGGCTATCCTGTTGTCGGGTCTGGTGTTCGGCGTGTTCCATATCAATCCCGCACAGGTGGCCGGTGCCTTCTTGACGGGCATTCTGCTGGCCTGGCTCTACTGGCGCACGCGAAGTCTGGTGGCCTGCATCCTGATTCATATTCTGAACAATAGCTTCGCAGTTTACATCGGTCTGAACTATCCCGAGGTCGAAAGTATGACCGAATTGTTGGGTACGCCACTGGTGGTGGCCATGGCGGTTGTGTCGCTTGTCCTGTTCCTCCTTTCGGTGAAGAAACTGAACGCTTATCAACTTTTTGCAACGAATATAACAGACAGTAAGCTATGAAAAGAAGGCTGAACATACTTTGCGCCATCGTCCTGCTGGTGATGGGCTGGTCGGTGGGCATGTCGCTCTACTACATGGGGCTGGGCATGACGAAGGGCGTCCAGATGGGAATGGATGCCGCCCAGGAGATAGTGGAAGAAGGAAACAGCGCCAAGCTGGATGAGGTGAACAACATGCGGACGGTCTCTTTGTTCCCCAAGTTCCTGGGCGGGAGCGAAGGGGAACTTTTCACCGACTCGATACGCAACGAGAAGACGGGCCGCTACGTCCCGATGGCCTACTCAAACCTGATGGTCAGCGTGCCGGTGGATACGCCCGCCTGGCAGAAGGTGGCTTCCACCGTAATGGGCTTCCTGGTGCTGGTGGCCAATGTCTGGGCGCTGGTGCTGTTCATCCGCATCGTGGTGTCGGTCAACCGTTCGGACATCTTCAACTGGCGCAACGTCCGTCGCCTGCGCCGTTTGGGCATTCTGCTCATCGTAGGTTTTGTTTGTGTCCTGTTGCCCGAATACATGGCGCTGTGCAACCTGCGCGAGGTTTTCGCGCTGGAGGCCTACGACCTGGCGCTTCCCGATTCGGCCAAAGTAACCAACCTGCTGCTGGGACTGATATCCCTCATTGTGGCCGAAGTCTTTGCCATCGGGCTGAAGATGAAGGAGGAGCAGGA
>NZ_CASFWU010000164.1 GCF_949298305.1 uncultured Bacteroides sp.
TACAATGCAGGTGGCAAAACCTTTCACTTGCAGGAAGGCAAGGAACAGGATGCAGAAAATCAGAAAAGTGAAGCTCACCTTGTTGTCTTTCCACGACAGGTTCTTGAATTTCAGCGAGAACATGGGAAGCTCGGAAACCAGCAGCCACGAGAACAGGCAAACCAATGCCAGCAGGTACAACGGGTGAAAACCGTCGCTGACGAGGATGGAGTGGTAGCCTGCCACCAGCGAACCCCAAAAGAGTGCGTTGGCAGGTACGGGCAGTCCGACGAAGGAAGTGGTCTGGCGGGTGTCGTTGTTGAACTTGGCCAGGCGCAGAGCCGAGAACACCGAAATCAGAAAGGCCGTATAGGGCAGCAGATGGGCGATGCCTTCCATGTATGCGGGATAGGTCATCTCTTTGAACAGTGAGAATACAATGAACGAAGGAGCCGCTCCGAAGCTGACATCGTCGGCCAGCGAGTCCAGGTCTTTCCCGATGACGGAGTGTGCGTTCAGCGCACGTGCGGCCAGTCCGTCGAAGAAGTCGAATACCGCACTGATGAGAATGAACAGCAAGGCCGCTTCGTAGCGCGCCTCGAAAGCCATGACGCAAGAAATGCACCCGGAGAACAAGTTCAGGCAGGTGAGCGTGTTGGGAATATGTCGGGTGATGCAGTTGGCCATGGTTCTTGCGTTTATTTCAGTTTTGCGATGACGGTCTGGTTACCGGTGGTGGTTTGTCCCAGTTGGACCAATATTTCTGTGCCGAGGGGAAGGTAGACATCCACGCGTGAGCCGAATTTGATGAAGCCCATGTGCTCGTCGATGTAGCACTCCTCGCCCGGTTCGGCGTAGGTGACAATGCGCCGTGCCATGGCTCCGGCTATCTGGCGAGCCATGATTTCCACTCCTTCGGGCGTTTCTATCACAACGGTGGAGCGTTCGTTGTCCGTACTGGCTTTGGGCAGCCAGGCTTTCATGAACTTGCCGTTCTGATGGCCCACTTTCTTGACGGTGCCGTCCACGGGGTACCAGTTGGCATGTACGTTGACCAGGCTCATAAAGATGGACACCATGATGCGGCGGTCGTGGAAATACTCTGTCTCCTCCACTTCCTCAACCACAACGACCTTGCCGTCAGCCGGAGCCACCACCACCTTTTCGGTGTCTTGGCCGAAGAGGCGGATGGGACAACGGAAAAAGTTAACCAATATGCCGTACACAACAACGCTGAAAGCTGCCACTACGTAAAAGGGCAATTTGCATTCCAGTCCGAAGTAAAGCGCGCAATTGACGGCAAGCAACAATATGAAACTGCCTACCAGTGTATGCGTTCCTTCACGGTGTATACGTATCTTTTTTAGTTTCTTTAGTCGGCCCATTGATCTTGTTTAATTCTGTTTGAATGGAAATTGTTTGCAAAAATAGGCTTATTTTGAAAATCTAACAAGGATTTGGGGGGGAGAAATGCAAGTGTTGATAACTTTTTGGGAAATATTTTTGCTGTATGTGGCGCTCTTCGTACTTTTATGCTCCAAACGGACGGGCGGCTGCTGAGGTGCATGGCCGCTGCCTGCAAAACTGATGGTTGTTATGCAAGATTTTGTTCATTTACATGTTCATACCCAATATTCGTTGCTCGACGGACAGGCCAGTGTCAGCCGTCTGGTGGACAAGGCCATGAAGGATGGCATGAAGGGCATTGCCGTGACAGACCACGGCAACATGTTCGGCATTAAGGAGTTCACCAACTATGTCAACAAGAAGAACGGCGGGCCGAAAGGGGAAATCAAGGAGCTGAAAAAGAAGATGGCCGACATTGAGAGCGGCAAGGAGGAGTGCGAGGACAAGGAAGCCGCGCTGGCCGATTGCCGTGAGAAGATAGCTGCGGCAGAAGCCCGCATCTTCAAGCCCATCATCGGCTGCGAGATGTACGTGGCACGCCGCACGATGGACAAGAAGGAAGGAAAGCCTGACCAAAGCGGATGGCACCTGGTAGTACTGGCCAAGAACGAGAAGGGCTACCATAATCTCATCAAGCTGGTGTCCCGCGCCTGGACGCAGGGCTACTATATGCGTCCGCGTACCGACCGCAACGAGCTGGAGAAGTATCACGAAGGCCTGATTGTCTGCTCCGCCTGTCTGGGTGGCGAAATCCCCAAGAAGATAACCAACGACCAGTACGAGGAGGCCGAGGAAGCCATCCGCTGGTACAAGCACCTCTTCGGCGATGATTTCTACCTGGAGCTGCAACGCCACAAGGCCACTGTGCCGCGGGCCAATCACGAAGCCTATCCCTTGCAACAGAAGGTGAATGCCAAACTGCTGGAGTACAGCAAGAAGTTCGGCATCAAACTCATCTGCACG
>NZ_CASFWU010000165.1 GCF_949298305.1 uncultured Bacteroides sp.
TAAACTTAATGATTCGGATAGCACTAAGTTAATAAAAATCAGCGATATGCGCAACTTTCCAAACATATTATCAATTCAAATTAATTCCGCCAATAGGTTTTTCTATAATATCCGCAAATTTAGGGCGGTTGGCACGATATAGAATGACCTTGATGGCATCACTCTCAAACAGTTCAAACAAATCCTCCATAACTTCCAATAGAGCCACGGCCAAAGTCTTTATACTTACTTTTTCATATCCGTTTCCAAGTTCCTTTGCACAAAAAGCCATATAAGCGGCATCCAGTTCCTGCATGGTCCGCACGTATTTTGCCTTGTTGCGAATCATGGTCTGCCCGACTTCTCCAGTGATACTGAGGTCTTCCACTATCTCTATTCCGATGCTTCTTACATTGAAATTGATTTTATCCTCTACGGCCTTACGATTTTTATAGGTCTGGCTTACTCTGTCTTCATCGCTTACTTCTTCAGTTATTCCGTCAAGTTCAGCTGCTGTAAACAATGAGGGCATAAAGTCCTTTACAAGCCAGTTCCTTTCAAAAGTGTCTATAAGAACTTTCTTGAAGTCTGATCCCAGACGATTACGGTCTGCAGAGGTACGCTCGTTGTATTCAGAAACGAGCGACACATTGTTCAGATTCATCCGACGCACGGCGTGAAGCGACGACAGATAGTCCATATCGTCTTTCACAATCTCTATAATATCCTTGCTCAAGTTGGTATAGACATATCCTCTGTTCAACATGTCGTTTTGATAAAACCGCTGCTCCGGCATACGAAGAATACGTCCTACAGTCTGCGCCGAGAAAGTAAAACTCTCTATCTTTCGGAAAATCAACAGGACGGCAGCTCTTGGGCAATCCCATCCTAAGGCAATGGCCTGCTTGAACAACAGGACTTCGGCAATATCATCCGGGTTGGCTATTGTCTGCAAATTGTCTGTCTTTTCATTGCTCAGCCAGATTGCAAGTTTTCCATTGGCCACATTGATGCCTTTTATGCTGTCAAGATAGGTCAGCACTTCTTCCTTGACTGAATTGTCATCCCCGGTCATCGTCTCCCCGTCGTTGGGCAATTGTATGAGAAGCAACGGATTGATGTCTACGCCTTCTTTCCGGTAGGCTTCCGCCAGTTCTTCACGCTTTTTCAGGGCAAGGCTGATGAGTTGCTGGTTCAATGTGCCGAGCATCGGATTGAACTCCAGTGCGGGATTCAGTATGACGCTTTCCTTTATCATCTGTTCCGCAATCACCCTTTCTCTCGGCACTGTAACCTGCTCTTCCGCCTTTGCGGTAGATTCAGGCAACGGTGTGGCTGAAATGCGTATTTCCACCTTCGGGCAAATGTTGCCCAGCACCTTTTCCGATTTCTTGGCGTTGCGGCTTCCGAACATGTGTTCTTCGTCTATGATCACTATGACAGGTATGCCGTTATCTTCCTGTGTGCGGCGGGTAATGTCATACAGCGAGGCCGAAAGCTCTGTCTCGCGCACCATCACGGCGTTGTCCTTGTTGATGCTTTCCCAGTTTACGAACAGGATTTCTCCGGGACGTATGTATCCTTCTATCGAGTGGTCCAGTTCGTCATAAATCACGGGGCGCAGAATCTTTGTTTCCGTGAAATGGTTTTTCATCTTGAAATAGCTCTGCTCATGCAGCTTGTTGGGAGCAATCCAGATGTATGCCACTTCGGTGAACGGTGCGTCCGGGCGTTCGGCCAGTTCATCATTCAGCCGCATAAGCATCTCCGATGCCATAACGGTCTTTCCGCTGCCGGTCGGCGCCTTGAATATGAGTGTATGGCGGTTGCCGCTGAGCGAAAGCAGCCCGATGGTCTTTTCCACCAGTTCGCTTACTGCCTTTTGCTGGTATAGTATATTTTTCATTGTTTCAATTTTTTCTGTTCTTTCTCGAAGTTCTCTAAGAAATGTATTTCCACCGGGGAAAGCTCGTTGGCTGTCCTCACCTTGAACTTGTCGTATTCCATGTCGGCTTTTTGTTTGGCTATTTCTGCCGATATTTTGCCTGCATGGGTGAGTAGTTCTTTCCCTGAGAGTTTCAGGAAATCGTCCAGCTTTTGAATCCAGTCTTTCATATACATGGGCTGGTGCGATTTTGCCTGTAATTCCGCAAAGTCAAGATACAGGCTGACAATGCGGTTCAGCGTATCCAGT
>NZ_CASFWU010000166.1 GCF_949298305.1 uncultured Bacteroides sp.
CGCAGGATGCGGAAGACGACTGTCAGCGCCGTGACGACGGCTACCAAGACGAAAATGCTTGTCCAGAAGAGGAAACCGTAGTCGAAGAAGACGATGTACATGCGCTTCCATTGCTGCAGCAGGAACCAGACCAGCGGGAAGGACAGCAGTGCACTAACTGCCAACAGGACGATATACAGGCGGGCAAAGAGCAGCATGATTTGCGGCACGCCCGCACCGTTCACCTTGCGGATGGCTACCTCCTTCTGACGACGCTCGGTGTCGAGCGTAATGCTGGAATATACACCCAGCAGGGTGATGAGGATGCTGACGATGGCAAAGAACAGCACAATGTTCTTCAGCGTGTATTCCAGCGGTTGGCGGTCGTGGATGTCGTCGAGCAATGTGCCGACCCGTACAGGCACGCTTTCGGGCAAGGCCTCGCGCAGCACCTGCTCCACCCACGTCCGGACCTCCTGCTCCTGACCGCTGCGGCACTTCAGATAGCAATGGCCGATGTAGCCCGAAGCATCGTAGGGGATGAAGACGTAACCTTGGCTCTTCGTATAAGTGTCGGTCTGGAAAGGCTCGCAGATGCCGCTGACGGTATAGCTCCGCTGCGAGTTGTACAGAGGCATCCCCATCACGTCTTTCTGCAACCGTTGCTGCAAGGTGCGGTCCGCCACCAGGTCGGTGGATGCCTCCAAGCCATGGCCCTGCTCTAAGGAAATATTCATGAAGGAGAAGAAATTCCGGGGCACCGCCATGACGTTGACTTCCAGCCACGAGTCAGGATTGTCTTTCTCGGTCATCATCAGGTTGCCCGACGAACCGTACAGATAGTTGATATCCGCCAGCAAGACATCCTGCACGGCAGCATGACTCTTGAAACGGTCCACCAATTGTTCAGGAACGAATAGTCCAGTGGAATGCTAAGGATGGAAGCTTTCTCCTGCATGGAGAGGGTATGCAGCAGGGTGCCGCTTGTCTTTTCAGACTGCAGATAGAGGGCAGCGGACAAGGCCACGAACAGCCAGCAGACAAAGAACTGCACACCCAGCATGAAGTTGCGTCCCCGATGGCTCCGACGCCGACGGCGACCTCCGTTGAGGCCATCCTGCACCGATATGCGGCGGATACGCAGCGTGGCTACCAGGCAAATACCTGCACAAAGCAGTACCAGCAGTCCGATGTACTGGGCGGCATGGCGCATGAGCAGCGACTTACTGAAGACCACCGACATGGAAAACAGCGAATAGTCCATCCGTCCGTCGGTCACCTCGATGCCCCAAAGCACCAGCAGCGAGGCTGCCAGCACCACCAGCAACGACTGGATGAACAACAGGGCAAAGAGCTGCCCGCCGCTGCATCCGTTCACCTTCATCACACTGAACTCTTTCGTGCGGTTGAAATACGAACCGATAAGGAAGTGGAAGAAGTTGAGCAGCCCCACCAGCAGGATGAGCATGCCCATGCTGCCGGTAATCCAACTGATGATGGACAGTTGCTTGCGTTCGTCGGGAAACTGACCGATGGGAAACACCTGTACTTCGTAATCCCTGCCATACAAGTTCCAGCCGAAGCCACGCTGCGCAATCTCCCCTTTCAGTTGCCGGATGTCGGCATGGGGTGCCAGCAGGGCATACGTATTACCGCCCGTCATCTCGTGGCGCCTCTGCAGAAGGCCGTCGCTGTCGTTCAGCACCAGCATGTCCATCGTTTCCATGAAGTAGAGGGAGTTGTTCTGCGGTGTATCGTCCATGACGGCCTGCACGGTATAGACAATGCCTCCGTCGGCGGGAGTGCCCGACGATGAGGGGAAGAGCCTCCGGTTCAGGGTGCAAGTCTTGCCGATGGCCTCGGACTCGCTGCCGAAGATGCGGACAGCCGTCGCGCGGCTCATCACCAGTGCGTTAGGCGTATGGCTGGCCGTCTGCCAGCTTCCGGCCAGGATGCGGGGTGTGAAGATACGGGCATAAAGGCTGTCCGTCTCCATC
This sequence comes from uncultured Bacteroides sp., assembly GCF_949298305.1. Lineage (GTDB taxonomy): Bacteria > Bacteroidota > Bacteroidia > Bacteroidales > Bacteroidaceae > Bacteroides. Next base: position 1,977 of record NZ_CASFWU010000166.1, read on the forward strand.
CGCCGCAGCTCGTAGGGCAAGGTCTTGCCAGGCTTCACCTCGACATCGAAGGTATATTGACGGGGATAGGTGACGAACGAAAGGGCTTCCACCTCTTTTGCCCAGGTGCGCATGTCCTCGCAAAGGGGAGCGGGCGTGCCGGAGAAATAGTTTCCCGTACCGGGGTCGTACATGTTTATCTGCACAATCCGCTCGTAGTTGTCGAAGCAGTGATTGGTTGACTCGATATAACGGCTGCAATACAGGCAGACGCAGAAGCTGAACAGGCCCACGGCCAGTCCGATGATGGAAATAACGTTTTGCGTGCGATATTTCAGCAGGTTTCTGATGGCTAATGTCAAGTAATGTAGTATCATAAGCATTCACGGCCTCACCCCCGACCCCTCTCCCAGGGAGAGGGGAGGTTGGGTTGCGGCTTTCTTTTTAGGTTGTTGTTATTAGTGGTTTCTTATTAATTTATACCTGTTTGTATTCTATTCATCTCTTTTCCAAAGATACATCAAAACGGAGTGATGCTATCCGGCTCCCCTCCTTCGGGAAGGAGGGGTGCCCAACGGGCGGGGTGGTAGGTCATCGCAATTTGCTATGAATCTTATGCCTTATGTTTTCACCTGCCAGGTACTCACCCCCTCTTAACTCCCCCGTTATCGGGGGAGAACAACCTTCCCGAAGGAGGAGAGCTTCGGATACCTTTTCCAGATATCCCCTCCCGGGGGTGAGGCTCCTACAGCACCAGCTCCTCCGCATCCCCGAAGTTATCGTATCCGGTCGTAATCACCCAGTCACCGGGCTGGAGGCCGTCGGTCACCTCGTATTGCTGCGGGTTCTGGCGGCCGATGGTGAGGGGCACACGCACGGCGCGTGTCTTGTCCTTGTTCAGTTTGTATATCCACTGGCCGCCCGTGGCCTGGTAGAAATTGCCGCGGGGGATGACGAGGGCATCCTCAGGCTGGCCGAGTTCGATCTGCACACGGAAGCTCTTGCCCACACGGACATTGTCGGGCATGTCGGCGGTGAAGACGAGATCGACGTCGAACATGCGGTCCTTCACCTCGGGCACCACCTTGGTGATCTTCAATGGGTAGCGCTTGCCCTGGTAGAGGATGGTGGCGGGCAGGCCGGTGGTGATGCGGTCGATGTAGTACTCGCTGAGCGAGGTGTGTACCTTGAACTGGTCGAGCACCTTGATTTCGGCTATGCTTGCGCCGGACTGCACCTGCTGGCCGGGGGTGACGCTGACGAAGCTGAGCTGTCCGCCGACGGGGGCGCACACCACGAGGTCGTCGAGGCGCCGGCACGAACGCTCGTACTTCTTGCGCTCGCGTTCGCGGTCGTTCAGCAGCAGGTCGCGGCGGATGACGGAGACGGCCGAGTCGTGGCGCAGGCTCTGGCGTTGCAGGCGGGCGGTCTTCTCCTTGTAGCGGTACTCGTCTTCGGACACCTGAAGCTGGGCCTTGCTCTTGATGCCCATGCGATACTCCTCTTTCTCCAGCTCGAAGCTCTTGCGCAGTTTCTCCAGCTCGTAGTCGGTCTGCAGGGCCTGCTGCTGGAGGGTGAGGCTCTGCTGCTCCATCTCAATCTCTTTCTCGCGGTAGGTGATGAGCTGTTTCTCCCACTCGTCGCGCTGGTCTTCGATGGTGCGAAGCAGGTCGAGGTTCTC
>NZ_CASFWU010000167.1 GCF_949298305.1 uncultured Bacteroides sp.
TTTTGAATCCAGTCTTTCATATACATGGGCTGGTGCGATTTTGCCTGTAATTCCGCAAAGTCAAGATACAGGCTGACAATGCGGTTCAGCGTATCCAGTTCATCCGCTGAAAGATAGTTCTTCGCCACTTCTGCGTCTGTGCGTTTGGGTAAGGCGCCTGTCCATGATGTCAGGCCCATAAAATCTTTCTGTGCATCGGCACGTTCATAGATTATTTCTGCAGCCGTATGCCCGTGAGCCGAGAAGTGCATCTTGTTTTGCACGGTCTTGAAGAACTGTTGTGTCGCTTCTGCCCGCGGGTCATAGTCGATACTGAGCGCATAGATTTCCAATACCTTACGGTAAAATACTTTTTCCGAAGAGCGTATATCACGAATGCGGGCAAGCAATTCGTCAAAGTAATTGCCGCCTCCGGCACGCTTCAACAGCTCGTCGTTCATCGCAAATCCTTTTATCAGGTATTCGCGCAGCACTTGTGTCGCCCAGATGCGGAACTGTACGCCCCGGTGGGAATTGACACGATAACCTATACTGATTATCATGTCGAGATTGTAGAAAGCTATATTTCTTTCTACCTTGCGCTTACCTTCATTTTGAACTGTTGCAAAAAATGCAACAGTTGAATCTGCTTCTTCAAATATGTTCCTTATGTGCCTTGAAATGGTGGATTTGTTGCGTTGGAACAGTTCCGCCATTTGGTCGGCAGTGAGCCACACGGTGTCATTCGACAACGTGACTTCTATCTTCGACTGCCCGTCCGGTGTCTGATAAAGGATGATACTCCCTTTATTCATTTCCTCGCTCATACCTCTGCCTCCTCGTCTGTAAAGTTAAGCATCCCATTCTCAGGACTATTGCTACGCTCGTTTTCTTCCATTGCTTCAGGCAGGAACTTCGGTCGGCGTTTTGGCAAGACTTTTTGATATGCCTGATAGATGGCATCCGGCAAGGCGCAAAGCTGTACCTTGTCCGCCACTTCCTCAAACTCGTCATCATAGGCATAGCTGCCCGCTGAGAACACATACACCATGATTTTCTCTTTGCCCGGCTCTACTGTCTCGAGGATTTCCACGATGGCAGATATGGCCCGCTCGTCGTAGATAACAAGCATGCTCCTGTCGCCTTCTGCAAAGTAGCGGGCTATCTTCGGGTTGATATCCCGTCCGGCAAGTTTGGCTTCTTTGTAAATATCGTTCTTTATGCAAAGCAAGTCGGTAGAGGCGGCGACCAATGCGCGCATATTCCGAGGCGTACGGTCGCGCGAAATGAAGTCTGTCTTATAGTAACGCAACGTGTTGCCTGTCAGTCCCGGCACTTCTTCGCCCTTGGGGGTGGTGTAGCCTTGTATCACCCGTTTGTTGCGCTCGTAGGTCACTTCCTCGCAGATATTGTTCTCGTTGTTGGTCACGAGGATGCACTTCCTGTGCCCGCCGTCTTCGGCATTCAGTTGCATCGTAGCGTGGAGGGTTGTACCGCTGCCGGCAAAGAAGTCAAGAATGGTGGAATTTGTTTTAGAACTCAGTAGAATGAGTTTATAAATTAAATCTTTGGGCTTAGGGTTAGAAAAAATCTTTTTATTCCCAAATATATCAAACATTTCATCTGCTGCATCTTTATTAGAAACGTCACTAATTATTGAACGTATTACTCGTCCTCTTTCAGGAATACGGACTTTATGGACAACAGTATATCCTCCTTGCTTATTCTTGATAAAATCCACATTCCCTTTTGCAAGTTCAACTTTAAACGTCTCTTCGGATATTTGCCATGTTCCTTTTTTTATAATGGAGCCATCTGGACAGACAACATCATATATTATTGGATTATTTAATCCGGGACGGGATAAGGTGTCGTAATAGAATCTACCATTAGCATCTTCTTTATTGTATCTTTTTAGATATTCAGCTTCATAAGGTATTCTCCATTTTTCATCTAATGAAAATATAGAGTTTGCATAAACTAAAACATATTCATGGTCTATCGCTATGTATGCCGAGTCGTTTCCTCCTCCTTTTCTCTTTTGCCACGCAAATTCACCGACATAATTATTTTGATTAAATACCTCATCACACAACAATTTCAACTGCGCCTGTTCATTATCATCAATGGAAATAAAGATAACGCCCTTGTCCGACAGCAGCCGTTTGGCGATGCGCAGACGGCGGGACATAAACGACAGCCATTTGGAATGGCGGTAGCTGTCCTCCTTGTCCACAAACTGGTCATTATAGACAAAATCCTTGTTGCCTGTATTATACGGCGGATCAATGTAGATGACATCAATTTTTCCCTCGTGCGTATAAGCAAGGGCAGTCAGGGCTTCTAAGTTGTCCCCCTCAATAAGGATATGGTTGGGCGCATCGGCATCCTCGCTGACGATAGCCTTGCCGGCGTCTTCAATCAGCACAGGCAGTTCTTCGCGAAGCCGTTCTTCCACATCTTCGGGTTTGTCTTCCCATACCAGGCCATATTTCTTTTGCTTGCGGAGCAATTCTATCAATGCCGATTTCTCGTCGTTTGTCAGACCATCTATTCCGCGTATCTTATTTGCCAGTTCATTCCTATTCATAAACAAATCCGTGTTTCTGTTA
>NZ_CASFWU010000168.1 GCF_949298305.1 uncultured Bacteroides sp.
CCGTAGCTCAGTTGCAGGCGTGTGTTCTTTTGCGTGTAGCTGACGGAGCCGCTGTAATAGTGTACTTTGGTTGTGCCCAGGTTGTACATGTCGCTCACCGAGAAGCTCCAGCGGGGCGCAAGGCTGAACTCAACCAGTCCGGCCACCCAGTCTTTCTCGTAATCCTGCGAGTAGAGGTACTGCACTTCGGCACGGAGCGACTTCTTGCGGTCGAACTTGTAGAGACCGTCCAGCACAACGATGTTCGATGCGTAAGTCACATCATCCATTCCGTGCGTGGGGCTCCATTCCTGTACCGATACAAGCAAGGTAGTCTTGAACTGCTTGTTCCACTGCCGCTCTACGTCGGCGTTGATGTCTCGCCACAGCATTCTCGACTCTTTGGTGACAGCCTTGTCCGAGTAGAACATGGAAGCGTTGGCGTGGAAGTTCCAGTACTGGCTGCGGTCCTTCTTGTTGCGCAGCGAGTAGTAGATGTCCACCTGTCCGCCCCGTTCGCCTTCGCCGTTGCTTTGGTAGGGGTTCAGGTTGGCCAGCATGTAAGTATATTGACGGGTCAGCGCGGGCAGGTAGTTCAGGATGTTTCCTGTACCGTTGCCGGTGTACGACAGTTTGGTGCTCATGTATTTCAGTTCGCGGTAGGTGGCCAGTACGGAGAATCCTTTGTGGCTGTAACCCAGTTCGGCCAGCAGTCCGTGTCCCTGGTCGGTGGTACCTATCAGTGCGGGCGAAATGTCGTTGCTTTTGCCTACATATTCTACGCGGGCGTTGAGGCCTTTCCAGTCGAAGTTGGCACGTGCCGAATACATGTTTACGTTGGGGCGTGCGACGCCGACCATTTCATCGGGCACTTCTTCGTTGCGGTTCACCAGGCTACCTTCGATGCTGAAGAATGTTTCTGTCCAGCCGGCCATGTCGGCGATGGACAGGCTCAAGTCGCCGCCTCGCACCCAGGAGTCGGCGTAGTCGGTATACAGGCGCGGACGTCCGTAGAGTCCCTTTACGGTGATGTAGTTCTTATAGTTGTACGAACCATATACGCCTTCGATGGAGTTGTTGATGCCCAGTGTGCGGTCTTCGAAGCTGCGGAACACCATTCCCGAGCCGAACTGTTCGAAGATGTCTCCGACGCGGAATGAGAAATTGTCGTCCTGCCAGTTTACATATTTAATGCCCAGAATGGCTTTCTTGTCACCGTAGACGCCAATGTCGTAACCCTGCAAGGCAGGCAGATAGCCTTCCAGCTGTACCCCGGCACTGAATTTGCCTTGGGTATAGTCCAGCTTCAGGTAATTGTTGCTTCCGAAGTGGTCTTCCGGATAAACGCTGTTTTCCGCTCCGAGTTTGTTGTCTTTTACGTAGTAGATGCTGTTCGATTCGAGGCTTCCGCTCAGGTGTCCTTTGCTTTGGGCAGACAGTTCGGGCGTGGCAGCACAGGCTGACAGCAGTAGTAAGTTGCTCTAACAATTCATATTCGCTGCCGGGAGTATAGCCGGTGTGCGAATACACGATTTTTCCGTTACCGTCGATGACGAAAGTTTGTGGGGTGAGGTTCACGTTCATGGCGCGCTTCAGGTCCTGATTCTTGTCGAACAGACAGATGAAGTTCCAGTCGTAGCCCTGAGCCATGGAGCGGGCACGTGCCGTGAAGCGGCTGTCGTCGATGGAGACGGCGATGATGTTGAAGTCCACTTCCTCTCTCCATTCGTCCAGAAGTTCGTTCAGGGTGTTCAGTTCGGTCAGGCAGGGTTTGCAGGTGACACCCCAGAAGGAAACGATGGCAGGCTTGCCGCCGAGAATTTTTTGTGTATTGATTTGCTCTCCTTTCTCGTTTTCTACTTTCACGTCGGGCCACACGGACTGTGCGGAGGCGGGCAGTGCCGATAACAGGAGAAAAAATACCAAATAGATAATTGATTTGTTCATAGCTGGAAATATTGAAGAACTTCTATGAAAGGATGCCCTCTCATAGAAGTTCTTGCGGGTTTAAATATGGTTTACTTCTTTAAATCCTTTTTCAGATTGTCCAAAGAGAATACTTCGGCTTTGACGCTCTTCTTGACAACGTAGTCATAAGGAGCACGTGTTCTGCGGAAGTAGTTACCGTTGTGTGCGGAAACCTTGGGTGTCTTTATTTCGCTGATGCTGCGGCTTGTAGCTTTCTGTGCGTCAGCATCTGTGGCACGTGTCAATACGATACCTGATTCTGTAGTGGGGAAACTCCATGACGGATAGCCAGCCATGTATTCGATGGCGAATCCCGGGCAATAGAACAGACCGTCTTGTTCCACAGGCTTGATGGTGATGGTATTCATGTCTTCGGAAATCTCAACCGGGAACTCGGTCGTGTAATAGTTGCCGGCATTTTCCTGATTGTAAGCGCAGAGTACC
>NZ_CASFWU010000169.1 GCF_949298305.1 uncultured Bacteroides sp.
CTCCGTCAGCTTGACGTCGGCGGCCGACAGTTCTTCCAGAATGGCATCGGCCAGGTAGCTCTGCTGCAGCCGGCGGATGCCGAGGTAGGCCTTCTGCTGACGGGCGGTCTTGAAGCGGGCTCCCCAGCGCAGGATGGGGATACTGACGTTGATGCCTGCCAGGGGCGTATGGGGGACATCCTGCCCCATGTAGCTGATGCCCGTGTCCCATCCCGAGGCAAAGAAGAAGCTCACCTGCGGCCGGTATTTGCTCAGGGCGACCCGCCTTTCCGCTTCGCTCCGGCCTACGCTGACGGCGGCGCTCGCATAGTCGGCACGGTTCATCAGTACCTCGTCCAGGTTCAGGGGGACAATCTGTTCCGCGGGGCTGTCTATGCCGCTCAGGCTGTCTATGGGGGTGTCGGGTGACGTACCCATCAGGATGTTCAGTTGCTGCCGGGCCAGCTGGAGGTTCTGGCGTGCCTTGGCGTACTGCAGTTCGGCTTCCTTCTGCCGGGTGGAAATCATCAGCAGGTCGGTGCGTCCGATGGCTCCGTTGCTGAAGCGTTCCTGCACCAGGTCATACTGTTGCCGGATGATGTTGCGGAAGAGGGCGGCAGCCTCCAGGTAGGCGCAGGCTGCTGCAGCGTTCCAGTAGACGGCCTCGCTCTGGTAGCGGAGCTGGTCGATGGTGGTCTCCGTGGAGAGGCGTGCCAGTTCCTCGTCGGCGCGTGCCATGTCGCGGGCGGCTATCAGCGACCCTCCGGTGTAGAGGGGTTGCGTCAGGGTAGCCAGTGCCTTGTACGTGTAGGGGCGGTATTCCCCTTTGGGACTGTTCCACTGGTCCAGGTGGTTCAGGTTGGCGGTTCCTTCGGCGCTGATGTCCACCTGTGGCAGGAAGCCCGTGGCGGCTATCTTTCTTGTCTCGGCGCTGGCTTCGTACTTCAGCCGTTGCTGTTTCAGCACCCGGCTGTAAGCCTCCACCTTGTCGCGGTAGGCTTCGGGGCTCAGGTAAGTCTGTGCCCGGGCTGTCAGGCAGAGGCAGCCCAGGGCGAGGAGCAGTAGGTTCTTTCTTTTCATAAGTCAAGGGTAGGGGGTTAGGGTTCTACAAACGGGATGGGCAGGGGAGGCCGTCGGGCCGATTACCTGATGCGCTGGATGGCGCAATAGGCCACGGGCAGCACGAACAGCGTCAGCGCCGACGCCACCAGCAGTCCGCCCATGATGGTGGAGCCGTACCCGCCGCGGTCTCCAGGTCTATCTGTTCCACCAGCACGATGGCGTTCTTGATGTTCATGCCTATCAGTCCCAGCAGGCCGAGGATGGAGAAGAAATCGAACGACTTGCCGAAGACCAGCAGTCCCAGCACCACGCCGATGAAGATGAGCGGCAGCATCAGCAGGATGACCACCGGCTTGCGGTAGGTGCGGAACAGGAAGAGCAGGGTGACGAACATCAGGAAGAACGTCAGCGGCAGGTTGGCGGCCAGGGCGGCGTTGGACTCCGTGCGGCTCTCCTGTTCGCCGAAGTATTTCATTGTGTAGCCTTCGGGTACGTCGATTTCCTGCTGCACTTGTTGCCATATGCGGTTAAAGGCTGCGGCCGTGTTGGCTCCCCGACGGGGATCGGCCTGGGCCATCATCAGCTTCTGGCGGTTATAGTTCTTGATGTCCGAGAAGTTATATTGGAAATTGAATCCTTCTACTACCTGTTCCAAGGTGGTAGATTCGTCGCTGCTGCCGAATACGGGCAGGGTGCGTACGTCGTTAATGTGGAACGAGTCCACCGTGTTGTCTTTCAGCAGGATGGGCAGCACCTGGTCTCCCTTGCGGTATTCGGCCAGGGTCATGCCGCCCGTCCCTATCTGGATGCTCTGCGCCATGCTCTGCCGCGAGACGCCCAGGGGCTGTGCGCGCTCCTGGCTGTAGAGAGGCTTCCAGACGGGCACCTTGTTGCCCCACGAGTTGCGGATGTTGATGAGGTCCGGGTCGCGGTGCATGATGTCCAGCACCCGGTCGGTCAGCATCACCAGCGTGTCCGTATTGTTCCCGATGAAACCCACCTCAATGGCGGCGTCCACGGCGGGCGACAGCTTGAACAGCATGGTGCGGGCAATGGCGTTGGGAAAGTTCTCCTTCAGGTAGTTGTCCAGCTCCTCCTCGTATTCCTTTGTATATTTGCGGTCGGTCAGCTCCACCAGGATATTGGCAAAGTTGGGCTTTGGTCCCACGGCGGTCGAGGCCAGGTAATAGCGCAGCGGTGTGTTGCCGAAGGTGACGGACACCCGCTTGACGGCCGGCTGTGCCATCAG